>JANYHQ010000147.1 GCA_025358985.1 Acidimicrobiales bacterium | reverse complement strand
CTCATGGACGATCGATACCCATCCACCACAGATCATCAGTCGGTGCATCTGGACTACGACTATCCCGATGTCCCTCACGATCTCAATCGCTGGATGCCTCTAGTGAAGTGGTTCTTGGCTATCCCGCATTACATCGTGCTTGCAATGCTGAACGCGGTTGCGGTCATCGCAGTGGTCGTGGCGTGGATCACCATCGTGGTCACGGGCCGCTATCCCAGGACGATCTTCAACTTCGTTACGGGTGTCATCCGGTGGGACAACCGAGTCATTGGGTACGCATTCACGTTGGTGACCGATCGGTACCCGCCGTTCAGTCTTTCGTGAGCGCCAGGAGCATGGTCACGCCATGACCCGCCGGGAACGACAACTGGACGTACTCCGGGAGTTGTGTGCCACCGGAGCAATCGCACACGCAATCGACCTCGCATATGAACATTTCGCAGGCTTCGGGCCTGATGACCACATCGCACATCTGCTAGCAGAAGCGATGGAGCATGAAGTGGTCGGAGATGGTCTTCGCCGCAAATTCGCCGAGCTGCCCTCGTTGCCACCCTTGCCACCCTGAGCGGTCTGTACGACTGAAACGTTGGCGGTAAGGGGTACCGTCGACGCATGCATATTGCGCTTCTCGGCGAACTCGAGGTGCTCGATTCCGAAAACACGACTGTGATGCTGACGGGAGCGAAACTGCGCTCGCTTCTGGTGGTGTTGGCGTTGCATGTTGGTCGTGTGGTTCCCTCGGACCAACTCATCGATGCGTTGTGGGGGCAAAGCCCCCCCCTGGAGGTTCGTAACGGCCTTCAAGGGCTCGTCTCGAAGCTGCGGCGCGTGCTCGGATCAACCGGACTCGTGGCCATGCGTGGCGGAGGCTACGTGCTGGAGCTTGCGCCGGAAGCAGTCGACGTGCACCGCTACGAGTTGCTGGTCTCGCAGGGGCGGGCGGCGGCAGCGGGCGGGGACGCTGCTGGGGCTATCTCGCTCTTGTCCGAGGCCGATGCGTTGTGGCGAGGCGATGTTCTCGCCGAGTTCTCCTTTGAGGAGTTCGCAATCGCGGCGATCACGCGATTGTCTGAACTACGCCTCGGCGCAATTGAGGAGAGACTCAAGACGGAGCTCCATATTGGGCGTCATCAGGGCGCTATCAGCGAACTCGAAACGCTCGTGGCTGCCCATCCGCTACGTGAGCGGCCGCGTGGTCTGTTGATGATTGCGCTATACCGAGCTGGACGTCAGGCGGACGCCCTCCGTATCTACCAGGAGGGCCGCCACGTCCTGGGCGAAGAGCTTGGTCTCGACCCTGGCCCGGACCTGCGCCAGTTGGAAACGGCGATTCTCTCGCAGGACCCGTCGCTCGACGCGCCCGCCACCGTACGCGCGGGCAATGAAACGTGGACTGAACACCACTCCACCATCCCCGAGTCGCTGACCCCATTGGTGGGACGCGACCAAGAGCTGAGTGATCTCAAGCTGCTGTTCGATGATCGCCGCTTCATGACGCTGGTGGGACCAGGAGGGGTGGGCAAGACACGACTGGCTATTGAGGTGGCCCGAGCCCAGTCGGGGGTCCTCACACACGGTGCGTGCTTGGTGGAGCTTGCCCCGCTCGGCGATCCCGCCGGTGTGCGCGCAGCAATTGCGCTCGCCCTTGACCTGCCGGACCCGAGACAGCTGGCTGCGATGATCGGTGAACGCAATCTGATGATCGTGCTCGACAACTGCGAGCACGTGATCACCTCAGCCGCTGAAGTGGCCGAAGAACTTCTGCAACGATGCCCAGGTCTGCGTGTCCTTGCAACGAGCCGCGAAGGGCTTCGGGTAACTGGTGAAACCGTCTGGGCGGTACCGCCGCTGGCCGCTGAGGACGCCGTGCAGCTGTTTCTGGCGCGTGCACAGGCGGTTGGTTCGCGACTTGAACTCTCCGAAGATGTCATCATTGCCATCTCCGAAATTTGCACTCGCCTCGACGGTCTCCCACTCGCTATCGAGCTGGCCGCGGCCCGCACGAGAGCGTTTCCAATACCGCAAATCCTCTCTCGTCTCAACGACCGGTTCCGCCTGCTCACCGGCGGATCCCGCAACGCACTGCCGCGTCAGCAGACCTTACGTGCGGTGGTCGACTGGAGCTACGAGTTGTTGTTCGTCGACGAACAACGAGTCTTTGAACGACTCTCCGTGTTCCCTGGTGGCTGTGATCTGGCCACTGCACAGGCCGTGTGCGCCGACGACAACCTTCCCGTCGCCGACCTCGAAGACATCATCCACGCCCTGGTTGACAAGTCGCTCGTCATCGCAATGCCCAAGGGCCCGGAGATCCGCTTCATGCAGCTCCAGACGCTGGCGCAATACGGCCGTGAGCGACTAGCCGAACGCGGCGAATCCGAGCGGATCCGCAACGCAATGGCAGCACACTTCGCCGCACTCTGCGCACGTTCGGCGGCCGCCTATATCGGTGATCAACAACGGGCCTGGCTCATCGCTATCGACCAGGAGCAGGACAACCTCAGAGGAGCGCTCGGGTGGGCGGTGGCAAACGACGATGCCGAAACAGCATTGACAATCGCTGGCGGAGCCAGCTGGCCGCACTGGCTGGCCGGCACCATGGTGGAAGCGAAGCGCTGGCTCAATGAAGCGTTCGCCTGTTCGGGTAACGTGAGTGACACCACTCATGCTCTCGCATTGACGGGCCGCGGGTTGATCGACTTTCAGTTAGGTGCTACTGAGCACGTCGACGCCGATCTCGAAGCAGCACTGGCGATATTCCGTCGGCACGGCCATGTTGCATCGATGATCCTGGCCTACTCGTTCTACGCAGAAGTCGCCGTCTCACGGGGCGACATCGACGGCGGTCGCAGACGCCGACTCGACGTTCTGGCGTTCTACAAGGCGCTGCCGGACGATCCGTTCGTAACCGCAGCACGGGCTTACTCGGGGGCGAAGCTTGCGATGTTGGACGGCGATCGCGCCCGCGCAGAACGCTTCTATCGCGAGGCAGCTGACGGATTTTCTCGGATCGATAGGCCGATCATGCGTACCATGTGCGTCGGCATGGTGGCTGACTTCGACGAGCACTCCGGGAACTACCGCGCCGCCATCAAGGGCCTAGAAGAAACAGTCGAAACCAATGACGCACTCGGCCTCCGGGGGTTCATGGGAGCGCAGCTGGCGCGTCTCGGATGGGCTCTGCTCCAAGACGGCAACATAGCTCGTTCCGAGCTCATGTACCAGCGGGCCCTCGACGTGGCCCGCAGGCTGAGCAGCGCCCCTGTGGCGTTCCTGGCGCTCAGCGGGATGGCTGTGCTGCATCGGCTGAACGGTCGCAATGGCGATGCGGCAACGGTGGCAACCGAGGCCCTCGAGCTCTACTTGGTCGATCGTCCCCGCCGCTTCGAAAATCGCGTTGATCCGCGCGCAGACGTTCTCACCGCCGCAGCAGCGTGCTGTGTGGTGCTCGCCACCCTCGCTGCCGAAGCGGCCGACGGCGTCCAGGCGGCACGACTACTTGGACAGGCCAACCAGCTCCGCTGTGATGCAGGCACGCCGGTGCCCATCGTCCTCGGTCCCGACCTCGATCGAACACACCACGCTGCGGTTGCGCTTGTCGGTCAGCAGGAGTTTCTTGCCGCATTCGAGCACGGCCGCCACGGCCAACTCGGTGACGGCGTGGCTTTCATCTGATCGACCGAGTCAGCCGGAGTGCAGTCCCACATCAGTGGGTTCCTGGATTGTGGTTCTGTCCCGCACTCCGCGGGCCAAACCCTAGGAGGATCCAATGAGTGCATTCCTGTTTCGCCTCGGGCGCAGATGCGCCCGCCACCCGTTCCGGGTGATTGGCATCTGGCTCGTGGCCGCGGTCGCCATCGTCGCCATGCAAAGCACTGCCGGTGGACAGTTCAACGACAGCTTCCGCGTCCCTGGGGTCGAATCACAACGCGCCCTCGACGTCCTCAAAGACCGGTTCCCCAGCCAAGCTGGCCTGTCGGCACGCATCGTCTTTCATGTTGAGGACGGGCGACTCGACGACGCCAACCACAAACCGACAGTCGAGAAGGCCCGAAAGCAACTATCGGCAGGCCGCAACGTTGCCAGCGTCACCGATCCGTTTGCCTCCCAATCTGCCGCTATCAGCGCCGACGGAAAAACCGGCTACGTCGACGTGGCCTACACGTTGGACAAGCTCACCACCAAACAGCTCACCGATGCCACGACCGTGGCCGACCAGGTCCGATCAGACGGTGTGCAGACCGAATTCACTGGTTTGCTCGCGCAGCTTGCGAAGAACGACCCGGCCAGCGAACTCATCGGCGTCGGCGTCGCCATCATTGTGTTGCTGATCGCGTTCGGGTCCGTTGTGGCCATGGGCCTTCCCATCTTCACTGCGCTCACCGGCCTCTTCGTCGGCGCCGCAAGTGTGGGCGTGCTTTCCGCCGTCATGGACGTCCCCGAATTCTCTCTGATCCTGTGCATGATGATCGGTCTCGGCGTAGGCATCGACTACGCGCTGTTCATCGTGACGCGCCACCGTCAACAACTCCACGATGGCATGAGCGTCGAAGATTCTGCTGGCACGGCCATTGCGACCGCTGGACTGGCAGTTCTCTTCGCCGGCACAACCGTGGTCATCGCTATCCTCGGCCTCGTCCTCGCCGGGCTGCCCGCAATCACATCAATGGGCGTATCCGTGGCCTTGGTCGTCCTCGTTTCGATGATCGCGGCAATCACACTGCTCCCAGGACTGCTCGGACTCGCCGGAACGAGAATCGACAAGCTCTCCATTCACCGCAAAACCCACGTC
>JANYHQ010000103.1 GCA_025358985.1 Acidimicrobiales bacterium | reverse complement strand
GCGAAGGCCTCATTGACCTCGAACAAATCAATGTCGTCGAACGTCATCCCCGCCTTGGCCACACAGCGCTTCGCCGCAGGCCCGGGGGCGGTGAGCATGATCACCGGCTCGGTACCGGCCACTGCACTCATCACGATGCGGGCCCGAGGCTTGAGCCCATGAGCGCGTGCGTACTCTGGCGAAGCCACCAATACTGCCGCCGCCCCATCCACCACCCCAGAGGAGTTCCCTCCGTGGTGCACATGGCGCAGGCCCTCGAAGCCCGGATAGGTGAGTAGGGCCGTTTGATCCAGTGTGAGTTCGCTCCCGGCCGGCTTGTGGGCTCCCATACCCTCGAAGGCAGGCGCCAACTTGGCCAGATCAGCCAGAGTTGTGCCCGGACGGGGATGTTCGTCCTTGGCCAAAGCCAACGTGGCGTCGTCATGGAAGATGGGTACCAGACTGCGGTCAAATCGACCCTCGGCAATGGCCACCGCAGCCCGGGCCTGGCTCTCCACCGCCAACGCATCGCATTGCTCTCGGGTGAAGCCGTCCACGGTGGCGATGAGATCGGCGGACAGGCCTTGGGGGACCATCGGGTACTGCTCGAACAAATGCGGGTTGTTGGCGCTGAAGCCGTCGACATGCAGCGACGTAGGACGCGACATCGATTCCACACCGCCACCCACCACCAGGTCCTGATGGCCTGCCAACACACCCATGGCGGCAAACGTCACCGCCTGCTGTCCGGATCCGCAAAAACGGTTGAGTGTGACCCCCGGAGCTTCGATTGACCACCCCGCGTCGAGCACCGCCATCCGAGCGATGTCCATGGCATGGTCGCCTGATCCACTGCCGCTGCCCATGATGACGTCGTCGACGTCCTTGGTGTCAAAGCCGTTGCGATCGCGTAAGGCATTCAACACCTGCGCCAAGATCCGCTGTGGGTGCACGTTGTGGAGCGCCCCACTGTCCTTGCCCTTGCCTCGGGGCGACCGGACGGTGTCGATGATCCAGGCTTCGGCGGCCATGTGCTGTCCTCGTTTGTCAGTAGGTAGGGCGGGTTTGGATCGTGAGGGTACCAACGCCGCCGCCGTGTTCCCCATTCGGCGTTCATCAAAGGATGGGTTGTGGATTCCCACCCCCCGCCGCCAGAATCCCATGGTGAGATCCCCCCGGACCATGGCCGCCGTCACCGCCATGCTCATCGTCACCGCCACGCTCATCGTCACGGCCGTGGCGATACCCAGCGCGCAGGTTGCTGGCGCGGCCGGGGCATCCGTGCGCAGTGTCATCGTGAGCCTGGCCGACGCCAACTGCAAGGTGGTGGAGAAGCCCACGCCCGGCGATGACGGGCAGGATTGGGCGGTGCTGCGCTGCGGGAAGCCGGCCGCCGGATGGCAGACGTATGTGGACTATGACAATTCCCGTGAGTCCTTGACTGTGGCCAATGCCGCCGGTACCCGCACGGCACTCGATCTGTGGTCATTCAACCGGGGTTTCTCCTCGGTGGGGCCGGCCGTTGACTACCGGGTTCGGTCGGGCGTGGCCATTGGGTTGGTGGTGCGCCACCGCCACCAGGTGAACCCCGACACCGGGGCCAATGCATCTACCCTGATGGTGGCCAAGTTGGGCAATAAACCATGTGTGGTTGCATCGGTGGCCCCGGGCCGCACCCAGTCGTCCAAGGCCCGCTCATTGGCCGACAGGGCGGACCGGTTGCCGTGCTTGGCAGCACCATCATGAGCCGCTCAGTTGGCAGGACGCGGCTCGCCATAGATGAAGTCATCCATGGCCACTTTGTCTCGGGACTGATGAGCCGAATCGGCGGTACCGTTCCCGGTCAGAATGGCTCCTCCTGAGGTGATTCGCACCCGGGCGATTCTGGCTCCTCCGGGAAGTGACATTCCGGCGAATGACTGACTTGCATTGCCGGCCGTGGCTGAAACCTTCACCGTAGTGATGAGTTTTTCCTGTCGATCGTAATACTCGATTGACGAAGACTCTGGACTGTCTACATCGGTGAATACAGCTCCGAACCCTGTCACCACGGCTCGGGTTTGGGTGCCCGGTACAAGGAACTTCACGTCTGTGACAGTGCTTCCAATGGGTGTGAAGATTTTCTCCTCAGAGAATGCGCCGAAGATCTTGACGTAGATGGGACTGAGGTTACCGAGCCGTGGCCGTGTCCCGGAAGCCGCTTTGGCGCTGACTTCAAACGCCACACCTGGGGTTGAGAACACCACACCACGGGGCGAGCGTGAGTTGAAGAAGTCTTCCGGCAGGTCATTGGGTGCGGAGAACTGGTCGGGAACGCCGTCCCAGTTGATCTCACGTCGTTGGCCGCCGAAGGAACCGTTTGCGGCACTGCTGTCTCCACCGCCAAGGTCGGCTCGGAATGTGGCGACGGTGGTTTTGATATCGGCTGGCAAAAGACCAGTGGCAGAACGAACAATTGGGGCGGTAGTTTGCGCCTGTGCTCCATATATACCCACAAATGGGAGGGTGGAAGCAGCAACTGCAATGGTCGAGATAGTGATTCGACGAATAGCACGTGTATGCATGAGTACTCCTTTGACTGTGCCGAGGCATTCTCAGCTGTTGAGGAATACGGATACCGGCCAGATTCGGTTCGAAGTCGGAGCGGTTTCTCTGTCTGAAAAAAAGTTCGGTTGAACTCGAACCGAACCCGACTGGCGTTCGTACTGTTGTGTATGTCGTGTGCGTTGGCTCTCGGTGCGCTGCCGTCGGTCTACGCCTGGGCGCAATCGACCGAGCGGTCCACATTCAATGCGTACGATGACGACGCCATGACGGATGAGGACATCATCGATGCGTTCCGTCGAGGCGATGAGCGGGCCGTGTCTGCGCTGTATGAACGCTACGGCCGCTTGGTGTTCACGGTATGCCTCCGGATCCTGGGTGACCGATCTCGTGCCGAAGAGGGTGTCCAGCAAACCTTCGTACAGGCGTGGCGCAGTGCCAACAGTTTCGACCCGACCCGAGAGCTCGGTCCGTGGCTGTGCACGATCGCCCGGCGTGTAGGTATCGACCTCCTTCGCCAAGATGCGCGGCACCGAAATGAGACACTCGAAATTCACCACGGGTCCGGAGAGTCCGAGCACCGTCGAGACGCTTCGTTGACGGTGCTCCCCCCCAATGCCGAACAGATTGAGGCGGTATGGCGGGTTCGTCAAGCCATTGACGCGTTGGCGCCCGCCGACCGGGAATTGGTGAAGATGCAGCACTTCGAGGGCCTCACCCAGAACGAGATTGCCGAACGGATGGCCATCCCGGTAGGAACCGTGAAGTCACGTGCGCACCGCATCCAGCGCGAACTGGGGCGGGTCCTACGCACACTGGGTATCGACGGCGAAGGAGTGCTGTCATGAGTACAAACGACGACTTTCCGCTTGATGCGGAGTTGGCGGCGCTGCTGAGCAATCCAAGTGTGTGGGCAGATCCGCCCCCCCTTCTAGGGCCGGCGGTGGTGGCTCGGGTGTGCGCTGAAGTTTCCACGGTGAGCGATCAACTTCGGCGTTCGCCCGACGTGGCCCCTGGAGTGCGCCCAATCGCCCACCGGCGAATGAGCAGTAGATCCGTGAGACTGCTGGCGGTGGCAGCCGGGTTGGCACTAGCCATTGGCTCCACCTCCTTTCTTCTGAGCCGCCAACCAACCACGCCCAGTACGTCGTTCGCCCTTTCCGCAACCCCTCTGCAACCAGACGCCGTTGGCAACGTGAAAATCACCGAAACCACATCGGGCTTGCGCATCGAATTGAACGCCACTGGACTTCCTCGGCGCGACGGCAATCAGTTCTACGAAGCCTGGTGCAAAGGGCCTGCCGGACTTGTCCCGGTCGGCACGTTTCACTCCGGCGAGAAGGTGACATTGTGGGCTGGCGTTGCCCTCAAAGATTTTCCCGGCTTCACCATCACCCAGGAAGAAGTCGGCAGCCAAGACTCTTCCGGCAAGAAAGTTCTGTCTGGCACCGCGGGCTAAATCCGGCTAGGAAGCAAGGCCAGATTCAGACGAGTGGTCTGACGCTATCGAGAACCTCAGGGGACCCCCATGCGTGAAGCAGTAATCGTGTCGTACGCCCGAACCGGGCTGGCCAAGACGGGGCGCGGCGGGTTCAACCTCACGCCGGCCATGACGTTGGCCGCCCACGCCATCAAACACGCCGTGGCCAAGTCTGGCGTGGAAGCCGAAGCGGTGGAAGACGTGTACCTCGGCAACGGCGCACACGGCGCTGGCAACCTGGCCCGTCTCGCTGGCCTGTTGGGCGGCCTGCCCGTCACCACCGCCGGGGCCACCGTCCAGCGGCATTGTTCGTCGGGCCTCAACTCCATCGCCCTGGCCGCCAACTACATCAAGCAGGACGGCGCCGACGTGGTGGTGGCAGGAGGGGTGGAATCCATTTCCATGCCCAACCCCGGCTTCGGCGGCAGCATCAACATGGACCCCCGGCTGCCCGAGCTGTATCCGGCCATCTATATGGCCATGATCGAGACCGCCGACATCGTGGCCGAGCGCTACGGCATCACCCGCGAGGCCCAAGATCAGTACTCCCTGCAGTCGCAACAGCGTATGGCGGCGGCCCAAGCCAACGCTTTGTTCGAGGACGAGATAGTGCCCATGGCCACCAAGATGAAATTGGTGAACAAGGAGACCAAGGAAGAGACCATCGTCGATGTCACGGTTGACCGCGATGAGTGCAACCGGGTCGACACCACCATCGAGGGTCTGGCCAAGCTGGGCCCGGTGCGCGGCGAGGGCAACTACGTCACCGCCGGCAATGCCAGCCAATTGTCCGATGGCGCCGCCGCCGTGGTCATGATGGAAGCCAAGGAAGCCGAGCGCCGTGGCATCACCCCCATGGGCGCGTTCAAGGGTTGGGCGGTGGCTGGCTGCGAGCCTGACGAGATGGGGATCGGTCCCGTGTTTGCCGTGCCTCGACTGCTGGCCCGTCATGGCCTCACGGTGGACGACATCGATCTGTGGGAGTTGAACGAGGCGTTCGCCAGCCAGTGCCTGTACGCCCGTGACAAGTTGGGCATCGACCCCGCCAAATACAACGTCAACGGTGGATCCATCGCCATTGGTCACCCCTTCGGTATGACCGGCACCCGTTGTGCCGGCCATCTCCTGCAGGAGGGCAAGCGTCGCGGCGCCAAGTGGGGCGTGGTCACCATGTGCATTGGCGGCGGTATGGGGGCTGCAGGCCTGGTGGAGATCTACTAGCTGACGCGGATGACCCGCATCACGTCGGTGGCTCCACCGGTGGACTTGGGATCACCAGCCAGCACCAGTACGTGGTCGCCTACCGCCGCCATCTTGGCCCGCACCACTGCCTCCACTGCGTGCCATACCAACTCGTCGGTGGAGGCGTATTCGGCCACACGCAGCGGCTCCACCCCCCACGACAGTGCCAGCCGACGCATGACTCCGGCATCCGGGCTGGCTCCCACCAAACGGGCCAAGGGCCGATAGCGAGCCATGGCCCGAGCAGTGAGCCCGGAGCGAGTACAGCATACAATGGCCGACACGCCGATCTCTTCGGCCGCCGCCCACCCGGCATGGGTGACGGCCTGGGTCACCCGCAGTTCGCCAGCCGAATCACGTTTGCGCTGAGCCCGACCCAGCCGCTGCGCCCACCCCTTGTACTGGGCCTCGGCCTCGGCTCGTTCCACGATGCGCGCCATGGTGCGAATGACCTCCACGGGATCCACCCCAATGGCCGTTTCACCCGAGAGCATCACCGCATCGGTGCCGTCGAACACCGCATTGGCCACATCGCTGACCTCGGCCCGGGTGGGCTGGGCGGCGGTGATCATGGACTCCAACATCTGGGTAGCGGTGATCACCGGCACCCCCGCGTCCACGCACGATCGGATGATCTGCTTCTGCATATGCGGCACCTCCTCCAGTGCGCACTCGATACCGAGATCGCCGCGGGCGACCATCAGTGCATCAGCCACCTCGATGATGGCCGCCAAATCGTCCATAGCGGCCCGGGTTTCGATCTTGGCAATGAGGGCGGGGCCCTTTGTTCCAATCGCATCACGAGCCATGGTGATGTCTGCCGCGGATCGTACGAACGATACCGCCGCGTAATCCACTCCGGCTGCCGCCATGGCCGCTAACAGCACCAAATCCTCATCGGTGGGAGCGCGTAAGCGTGATCGCTCGCTGGGCACATGGACCCCCGGACGACCACGCAGACGGCCTGCCGTGAGCATCTCGGCCACCGCCCCATAGCCATCCACACTGCGGACCCGCATGCTGATGTCACCATCGCCCAGGACCACCCGGTCGCCCACCGCCAAATCGTGTAGGAGGGTGGGGTAGTCGACCTGGATGACCTCGGCCGTGCTGGGTTCATCACCGGGAACCAACTTCACCCGCAGCCCCACCGTGACCTGCACCCCGTCACCCTCGAATCGCCCCGCACGGATCTTGGGACCGGGAAGGTCCGCCAACACCGCCACCACTTTGCCGGCCACCTGCGCCGCCGAACGCACGCTGGCAAGACGCACCAGATGCTCGTCCATGGTGCCGTGGGACAGGTTGAGCCGAAACATGTCGACCCCCGCCCGCACCATGGCCAGAAGGACCTCAGCCGAATCCGACGCCGGGCCAACGGTGGCCACGATTTTGGTACGCCTCACGAGCGACTCCTGGTCATGGACGGTGACCCTACCCACCTGAGACGACCTGATCGGCGCCCTCAGCTGACGACTTCGGCCTCCGGTACTTCGACCGCCTCACCGTCCACAACATCAGCCTCAACATGCGATTCGGTGGGCGACTCCACGGGGACATCGACCGAGACGTCGGCAGGAACGGGGATCCGCGCACTGAGTCCATCGGCCTCGGGTGTGGCTCCCAGCGCCACCTGGGCAGGGGTATTGAACCGCAGGTCGTCGAGCAACCGACGGGCGGGGATTTGCGTTTTCACCAGCGCCACCGGCGCCACCGCCTCCAGGGCTTTGGCCTTGGACTTGGAGACAGGCTTGATCTTGGCCCGATAGATCTCCAAATCCTTGTTCTCCGTGGCCAGCGCATGCACCGCCAGGCCCCGCAGATAAAAGCGATGGACCTCTTCTTCGGCCAGGGCTCGGGGGGCATCCTTGGGCATAGGGCGCTCCACGGGGAGACCCTTGCGGCGGATGGTCTCGCGAGTACGCAGCATGCCAGCGGCCAACTTGGCGGCAAACGCTTCGTCGTTGCCCTCCTCCACGGCCGTGCGTAGCGCCGCGCTGTACTCCTTCAACCGCAGCGGGGACACCCGTGGGCTGATGAACAAGCGCTCGCCGTCGATATCGGCCTGCAACTCATCGGTCATGGCCTTACGGACATCAGGATCATTGAGGTGTGCCAGGTCGAGGTTCATGGCCGGGTCCACGTGTGGCGAAGCATTTACCTATTCTCCACGGTCTGCAGCCTGCGTCGATCACGAATGGCCATATTGGTGACGAAACTTGCGCGATTCCTCACCCTGATTGCTCGGACACCCCTGATTCCAGCTCGGGAGGATCGTGGCGGTGACGCAGCCATCGCACCAACTCGATGAGCCCGGTGGCCGACACTGCCACCACGAACGCAAACAGAAAGGCCTTGGCATGGTTGTCCTGAAACGTCCTCCCGCCCACATAACCCAGCATGGACGCGTACACCGCCCAGATGGCTGCGGCCAGCGCCACCCAGGATGAAAACCAGGGGCGAGGTTGATGGGTGATGCCCGAGCTGACGGTGACCGCAGTACGACCACCGGGAATGAAGCGAGCAGTGACCAGCAGCATGCCTCCGCGTTTTCGGATGTGTTTGGCGGCCGTTTCCAGGCGTTTGGCGCCCTTGGGACCCCGGAAAAGCGTCCGCTGGAGCAAGCCCGACGCCGACGAGCCCAATTGATAGGCGGCGTTGTCCCCCAGGAAGGCCCCAGCGAACGCAGTGGCAATGACCACCGCCAACTGCTGATCCCCCTGCCCGGCGGCCACGCCACCGATGATGACCATCGTTTCACTGGGCACGATGGGGATTACGGAGTCAGCAAAGGCGATGACGAACACCAGCAACGGCAACCACGGTGAGGTGGAGTATCCGTTGAGGGAGTCGAACAGATGCCTGAACCAGTCGATTACCGCGAACCCGAGAACTCCACTCACTCTGGGCTCAGACGTCCAAGAAGCGGCTCACGGCCAGGGCCTAGCCAATGGCCCCCACCAGGGCACCCACCAACAAGATGAACAAGCCGGTACCCATGATTTGGCCACTACTGACCGAGAACTGCTTGAACAACCCCGCCGGTGAGTTTCGCCCAGAGCCGGTCCATGGCGCTGAAGTCATGGGTGGTGAAGGCGCGGTAGAATTCGAGGTTAGCGGTCAGCGCCGCATCGTTTTCGGTCATGGCCGGCTCCCTGGTGGCGAGCCCCCTCGCCGGAATG
>JANYHQ010000102.1 GCA_025358985.1 Acidimicrobiales bacterium | reverse complement strand
CCGGCCAAGACGTTGTACTCGGGTCCGGCGGCCAGTGTGGCCGGGGCCCTGCGTTATGCCGATGTGGCTGATGCCGTGGTGGTGGAGGTGGGCGGCACATCAACCAATGTGGCCGCCGTTCGATTCGGGCGCCCCGCACTTTCCTATGTGCAAGTAGCAAGTCATGCCACTGCGGTGCGAGCCGTAGATGTGCGCGTTGTGGGCGTGGCCGGTGGATCGATGCTGCGGCTGCGCACCGGTGGTAACACTGGGGCTGCGCTCCGCCGCTTTGCTTCGGTGCTCGCCCGGCCTCCCCACTCCTTCCAGTCGTACTCCGGCCGGAGAGGCAAACGCCATGTGGCGGGAGTTGGTCCCCGGAGTGCTCACATCGCCGGGTATCCATATGCGTGCTTTGTAGCTGCACCCCTCATCGATGGAGCGGTACTGGAACTGGTGGCCCCCCGGCCCGGTGATGCGGCCGACTACGCCATATTGCGGCTGCGTGACTCCACTGCGGTGGCCATCACCAACACCTGCGCCGCCGTGGTCCTGGGGGTGCCGCACCGGAGCGACTACTGCTACGTGGACCCCGCAGCGGCCACTGCTGCGTTTGCCGTGCTCGGTGCCGAGCTCGGTATCACCGGGCCCGTCATAGCCCAACAGATGTTGCAGGCGGCTGGTGAGACGGTGGCCGAACTCATCCATGCGCTCATCAAATCCCAGAAGCTAAGCACACCTAAGATTGTGGCAGTGGGCGGTGGGGCTGGTGGTCTGGGTCGATATGTGGCCTCCATGCTGGGGTTGGAGTGCACTGTGCCCGAGGGTGCGGCCGTCATCTCGTCCATCGGCGATGCCCTATCGCTGGTGCGAGTGGAACGCGAACGTACGGTCGGCTCGCTTGACGGTGACATGGCCCGGCAATTGTTGGCCGAAGTGGAGGCCGAAGCGGTGGCCGCCGGTGCATCTCCGGGCTCGTTGGAGGTGCGCTTGGAGGAGCGGCCCGAGAGCGGCACGGTACGAGCCATCGCCACCGGCGCTGTAGGGCTACTGGCCGGCGCCATCCCGGGACGCCAGCCAGCGTTGCTCACCGACATCTCCGCCGGTGCTGCGCACGGCGCCACCGTGGTGGAAGCGGGTCAGTACTGGCTCGTGGTCAATGGTCCCCATATCGACGTCTTGGACCGTTTCGGGGACCCCACTGCAGCCATGGCGGGCGAAGTGGTGGAGCCCGATGGCCTAACCGATGCCGCGCTGCGCCATACCCGCTACCGGGGACCCGTGACCCTGCGGCCATCGGTGTGGGTCATCGACGGCAGCCGTTTGTTGGAGTTGAGTTCTGGTGATGTGGTGGCGTCGGCGTCGGCGATGATCGACACTTCCCGACCGCAGACTTTCATCGTGGGACGACCAGCGTGATGAGCGCATTGGAGAACAACTGATGGCTCACTTCGTGTCCGCCGGTGAACGTCGCCGCAAACTGGTTCTGTCGTGTCTCGTGTGCGCCGTGGCAGCGTTGGTGATCGGTGTGCTCGTCGGGCGGGCCAGTGTGCCCACGCTTGCGCAGCGCGCTACCTCAGTATCGACTTTGGGGTCAGAATTGGCGACGCGTGTGAATGCGCTCACCATTGAGTACGAACAGGCGTTGAGCGGGGGCAACGACACGGTCGCCAAGGGGGTAGACGAGCCGTTGACCGGTATCGAAACCGAGTTGAGCACAGCCATGAAGGGTGCGCCGTGGATCACTGCGGCGCGGGCCACGGAGGTACTGGTGGCCACTGCCAACGTGCGGTCGGCGGCAGCGGCGAAGGTGAGTGCCCCGGAATTTGCAACGGTCACCTCGTCCACCGCCAAACTCATCCGTGAGGTACTGGGCGTCCGCTGAACATCGGTTCGACGCGCTAGGGGAGGAAGAACGCTTCGGCGCCGCGGCGGATACGACGACACGTATCGGCGAACAACTCGTCGTTCTCTTCCAGCAGTGTCATCCGGAAGCCGTCAACCGGCGACGAGAAACCGGATAGTGGTACCACGCAGACGCCCTCAGAACCCAACAACTCGTAAGCGAATATTTTGTCCGTCCGCAAGGTCGACTTGCCCTCCAGCATGTCGAGATACACCCGTACGTCATCATTGCGAGCGGGCAGTGACTGCGTGTTGGGAAAGCGCTGCGTGTCAATCGTGACGGTAAGGTAGAAAACTCCATCGGGCACCACCGGACACAACACGTCGCACCCGGCAAAGATCTCCATCGCCGTGGCCAATCTGCGCGCATACTTGTTCAACCGAGACGCCAAAAACCCCTGGAATTCCGGGTGCGTCA
>JANYHQ010000047.1 GCA_025358985.1 Acidimicrobiales bacterium | reverse complement strand
GAGCGCAAGGAAGACCAGGTGTCGCGGCGCCTCCAAGCCGAGGTGACCGAGGCGGTGGAAGCGGGTCTCAATGGGGAGGGAACAGCGTTTGACCGAGTGGAAGCAGTGGTGCGAGCGGTGTTCGTACTGGCCGGTCGGCGGCCCGAACTGCTGGGGCTCACCCGAGAAGTGGTGCGCCTCGGTGGGTCCTTCGTGGACGAATTACTGGGTGCCTTGGAACCATTGGCAGGACGGGCCACGGCGTTTCTGCGCGATGCCGTGGTAGCGGGTGAACTGCGCCCGCACGACGCCCGTCTGGTGTTGCTGTCGGGGTATTCCACGGTGATTGGAGCGGCCACCGAGGTGGAGATACTGCGCCAGTTGGGCGTGGCTGCCTCGCCCCGTATCCTGGTTCGGCGCCGCCGAGAACTCCTGGCCGAGCTGGGAACCGTGCTGGGCGGCCAGCACACCCGGGCGGGAATTGGTACCTATCTGAGTGAAGCAACCCAGGCCCGTCCCCGGGCTGTATAGCGGTGGCCGGAGGGGTTCTGGGAGGGCCGCCCGACCCGGATGGTAAGGGAAGAGCCGCCACGCGCTATCCCCAAGTAGTGGTGACCATCGGGATGAGTGTCACCCATCGCGCCACACGATTCAGCGGACTCGTGGTGGATCTGGAGGCCGATGCGGTGGTGGTGCAGAGTGCTTCGGGTGACCGGCGCCTGATGCGTCTGCTGGTTGGCGCATTCAGCGTGGAGGGCCGCAGCGTGACGCTGGTACGACCGCCACCAGTGGCCAGCATCGTGGTGTCTCGCACCGCATCGGGGTCACTGGCGCCGTCGCACTCTCAGCCGCGGGCCAGGGTGGCGCAAGCGTCTCGGATCTGGGTGGAGGGCATCCACGACGCCCAACTGGTGGAACGGGTGTGGGGCGACGACCTGCGGGCGGAGGGCATAGTGGTGGAGCGTCTCGACGGGATCGATTTGCTGGCCCGGCATGTTGCGGTGTTTGATCCGGCCCCCAGTCGACGCCTTGGTGTGCTGGTTGACCATTTGGTGCCGGGATCCAAAGAGCAACGCTTGGCCGACGCCGTTCGGGACCCGAATGTGTTGGTCACAGGGACGCCATTCGTGGATGTCTGGCAGGCTGTGCGGCCACAGCGGATGGGCATTCCAGTGTGGCCCACCATTGCTCGAGGGCAGCCATGGAAAGCAGGAATATGTGCTGTCCTGGGGATTGCCGATCCGCAGGCAATGTGGCGCCAACTGCTGGCGAACGTGCGCTCATATGCGGATCTGGAGCCGGAACTGGTGGGTGCGGTAGAGCAACTCATCGATTTTGTGAGCGCTTCGCCCTAGGTCGAACGGATCAAAAGGGGCTGTTTCGGTCATGCAGTCTGGTGAATCCCGCTCCCTGACGTTGACCACTCAGTGCGTTCGTTTTACGGTCAGCGGACGGGCGCAGGCCCGCGTAGGAGTCGAAACGAATGTACGTCCACTGAGGAGACCCCGTGACATCGGTGTTCAACAGCAACACCATGACCGTACAAGCCCCCCCTCGCCGCTGGCGTGGTGCGGGCTGGCGCGCTGGCGCGGTGGCACTCATTTTCACCCTGGGCGGCGTGGCCACCACTTATCGGGCCGCTCACGCCACAGATGGCCCCACCGATGAAGCCGAGTTCGTTCAGCGAATCAATGACCTGCGCGGTTCCAAAGGGCTCGGTCCACTGAAGGTGAACAACGAACTGGTTCGCGGTGCCCGTCAATGGGCCACCGAGATGCGCGCCGCTGGCGGGATCTCACACATGCCCGAAGCCCGTATGCGCGCAGATGTCTCGGGGCCGTGGTGCAAGATCGGCGAAAACGTGGGAGAAGGCCCCGAAGTGCCCATTCTGCACGACGCTTTCGTGGCCAGCCCGGCGCACCTCAAGAACCTCTTGGACCCTGACTTCGATCAAGTGGGCATTGGCATCGTGTACGACTCCGACAGCGATGGCCAGGTCATCTACGTCACCCAGCGCTTTGTGGATGTGGACAACGTATGTGCCCGCCAGGACGCTGCTGCGGCAGCTACCCGAGTGGCCGGAACCAGCGCCAATAGAACACCCACAGAATTGGCGTTGTCCGCTGCCCCCAAGAAGGGCCCGAAGACTGCGAAGGCCACCACCAAGACAACGAAGAAGCACTAGCCGCAGGTTTCATAGCGCCGGGACCAAGCAGCCCCGTCCGACCGGGAATGCTGCAGTCAACGTTGTGTTTCTGGTTCCTCAGTCTTTGTTGAACAGTCCCTTAGCCTTGCCGAGCAGACCACTGGCGGCATCCTTGGCTTTGTCCAACGGGCCTTCGCCGTCTCCGTCACCATCGAGAGCGTCCTTGGCCTTGTCCATCAAATCAGACGCCGCATCCTTGGCTTTGTCCAAGAAGCTCTCGCCCTTGTCACCGATTTGGTCAGCGGCGTTGGCAGCAGTGTCCTTGGCGCTGTCGGCGGCGTCGCCGGCGGTGTTCTTCAGATCATCGATACCCATGTTGATGCTCCTTGGTCCGGCCCTGCATGCGCAGGTACCACGTGCATCGTTGCACAGCAGAGCACCGCACTCAGCGGGCCGGGCGATCCTGCCCATGGCGCTTGCGTCTGGTACCTTTTTCGGGCTCGGGCGGTTAGCTCAGTTGGTAGAGCACCGCCTTCACACGGCGGGGGTCGCTGGTTCGAGTCCAGTATCGCCCACCCAAGTTTACCCAGGTCAGGTCATGTTTCCCCAGAATCGAGGACAAGCGAATCGGGCTCCAAGTGCACACCAAGTGCACAGAATTCCCAGGTGTCACCGGACGTCTCGGACGGCCTAGCGCTGTACGGAGATGGTCGGCGGGTTGCGTGTTAGGGAATTCCGCCGGTCCGTGTGCGTCGAGTACGACAGTTCCTCAACTACTCGGCGGCTGTTCATATGCCGACAGTCTTGACGCAATGCGTGATTACACGACCAAGCGCGCGTAAGCGGATCACCGCCTACGAGAGCGCGGCTCCGGGCTGGTCAGTCCACGATGACCTACCAAGCTTGTCGACGACTCTCGAAACCGCCGATGCGTCGACTTGTGGCTTCAAACCACATTGGACTGCGGTCTCAGACTGATCCGGGCGTGTCTCCTCGGAGAAGGGCCTCGATACCGGTGGTTGGGATGACGATGCGTTTACCAAGCAGCGTTGACTGCAGCCGCCCAAGGCGGGCTCCCATACACCCAAACGAACCCCACCCGACCCCCTGAACCGGTCGCGGAGACGAACGCACGTGCCAAAGCCGGTTTCGTTGACCAACTCGTCGTCACGTCCAGCCGACCGACTGGGGACAGGATCACGGTGACCGTCCGCGGCCATGTCCCGGCGGCGTTCCCCAATTTGACGTGGACGATCACCGGGACCGCCAGCGGACCACTCGAACTGTTCCGTAGCCAGGGCCAATGACCGTATACACCTATGATCATCGTGGCACCGTGGAGCGGGGTACCTCGACCTTACCGTTGGTGGCATTGGTTCCTGTGCTGGCTGAGTTGATGCTGTTCGTGGTGTTTTGCGGTCGGGTCACCGTCACCCTCTCAACGTGCAACAAGCGGCCCGTGACGCTGCTCGGGCGGCGACGATTGCTGTCACCCGCGATGATGCCGCCACCGCCCTCAAACAGTCGCTCACCGACAACCTGGGGGGCCGAGCCCGATACTGCACGCACCGCCCGGTCGACTACTCAGCCATCGCCCAAGACGACGGAGTACCCGAGACTTCGACTCCGGTGTCATTGAACTGCGTGTCACGTGCACCATCCCTACCGAAGACCTCGGCCTCCTCGGTATCGCGTGCACCAAAACGTTCACTGCTACCGCCATCGAAACGGTCGATACGTGGCGGTCCCGGAGAGTGAACTCATGAACCCGCACCGCAACCCGCCTGGTAACCGGGAAACGGGTGTGGTGATGGTCACCATGGTGGTTCTCGTGATCGCCGTTGTCGCTGCGTCGGGGCTGGTGGTCGACGGGGGACAACACCGCCGCAGCCGCGGCGCGTACCGCGTCACAAGAACTTGACGTGTCGCGGTTCGAGACCGGCAGCACCGTTACCCTTGACACCGTCACCGCTACCAACGTCGTCGCCGAAACCATCACCCGTCTGGGTTACGCCATCACCGACGCCACCATCTCCATCAACGGTGGCGTAGTACGCGTCGAGATCCGTGATGACGTCCCCCTCACCCTGCTGGCGTTCACTGGTCTCGGTACCCGAACCGTTACCGGGACCGCCACTGCTGAACTCACCCAACATCCGTAACCCCGGGGACCCGTAACGTTGACTACCACTACAACTACACCTAAACCCCGACTCGCCGTCGTGGCTGGCCCGCTCGTCGAGGCTGGGCTACTCGTGGTTGGACTCCCGTGTTGTTGGTACGCGCTGTTGGTTTGCCCCTTCCGCATACCAGCCCGAAGCGGACAAATATTCAGCGCGCTTACCAGCTCCGCTACGTTCCCGACCGGTTCATTATCGGTGCCCTCGCCGACACCGAACAACCACAGGGTCGAGCCTCACTCATCAAGGCGGCCTTGTCCCTCGTACGCACACCACCATTCGATGCCAGCCGCCCCGGTGCCTTCCACTGGGCATCTGACCTTTGCTTCGAACGTCGCATGCGAATCAAAATCAACGAAGCCACCCGACTATACGAAGAAAACACCGACGAATCCGACACGACCTGGGCACAGGTGATCCGACTCGCCGTGATTATGGGTGCCTAAGCAGCAACACAGGTGGGTTCCGTCGGCGACCGCGTAAACATCAGATTGCTTCGGCCATGATGACGCCTCCGGCGTGGTGTTCTCGCAGCATCGTCAAGAACAGTGGGTGAGTTATTTGCCCGTGGTGGCAGCGGCCAGCTTTTCGAGGGAGGGGGCAGGGCTCTGGTAGCCGGGCATGTTTGCGAGTGGGCCGGGCATGCCCATCTATCCCATGGCGGTGGTGGTGTTGCCGCGCTCGATGCCCCAGGTATCGAGCACGGTTTCCATAATTCCGATTTCCCATCGTTGGAAGATGACGATCTCGTTGGCAAATTGTCGGGTCATGCCGGGGACGTCGCTGTTCGGGGCGGTGATGTATGCGGGAACCTCGACTGCTTTATCGTGGTGGGCGTCGGCGAAACTGTCGGGGATGTAGGACATCGGTACGGCGTCGGCTGCGACGCCGTCGGCACTCATTGCGTCACCCGTCCTAACCCAGTTGTAGGAGGAGCCGCCGCATTGCATCTCGTGCTTTCATCTGTGCATCTTTGCAGATATGCTGGGTTGATGGTCAAACGTGACGTGGTTGCAGTCGTGGGTCTTGATGGGTGTGCGTTGCCGTGCGAGACGCCGTCGCCGGTGTCGTTGGACGCGTTGCGGGATCGGCTCCCGGATCAACGGGCGCGGGTGGAGACGGCCGAGCTGTTTCGGCTGCTCGGTGATCCGACCCGGGTGGCGATTCTGCATGCGTTGCTGGCGGGCGGTGAGTTGTGTGTGTGTGATCTGGCCGAAGTGGTCGGGGTGGGCGAGAATGTGGTGTCGCAGGCGATGCGATTGTTGCGGGCCTCTGACGTGGTGCGTACCCGGCGTGACGGTCGACGGATCCACTATCGCCTTGCCGACGCGCATGTGCGGATGCTGCTCGATCTGTCCGCAGACCATGTCGGTCATACCGCCACGGACCCGTCGACGGGAACTGCCCGCCGTGACGGTCGAGCGCCGGCTACTGCCGTACCGAGTCAGCGGACGGCACGTCGTGCCCGCTGAATCCCACAGTCACACCACGGCAGCTCCGCACTCGCACCCGGCTGAGGCCGTCGACGATCCGTGTTGCGTGGCGCCGACGATGTCGGTGTCACTCCCAGAGGAGAGATCGGGCACGGCGACTCGGGTGGGGTCGGGTTCCGTGTCGGTGTTCCGGGTCGAGGAGCTTGATTGCGCCACCGAGGAGAACGACCTTCGCCGTGTGTTGACACCGTTGGTCGGGGTCCGGTCGTTGGAGTTCGATCTCGTCGCACGGCGTGTTCGGGTGACCCACGACTTGGCTTCGCCGGTACCGATCGAGGCCGCTATCCGGGGCGTGGGGATGCGTCCTCGCTTGATCGAGGCACCGCCTGCAGGTTCGCCGGTCGACCGTCCCGGGCTGGCGCGTCGCACGTTGGTGGTGACGGGCATCGCTGGTTTGTTGGCTGTCGGTTCCGAGGCTGCGGTGATCGGCGGCGCGAAGGAACACTCGGTTGTTGTGGCGCTGATGGCGGCGGCGGCGATCGGGTTGGGTGGTCGTGACACGTTGCGCAAGGGGTTCCAGGCGTTACGGGCTCGTCGTTTGACGATGAACTTGTTGATGTCGGTTGCGGCGATCGGGGCGGTGGCGATCGGTCAGTGGCCCGAAGCTGCGGTGGTGATTTGGCTGTTCGGGGTCGCGGAGCTGATCGAGGCGTTGAGTTTGGAACGGGCCCGAAACGCAATCAGGTCCTTGGTGGCGTTGGCTCCCGAAACTGCGCATGTCCGCGCTTCCGACGGGACATGGGTTGAGACACCGGCCGGCGACGTCGACCTCGGCGCGGTGCTGCTCGTTCGGCCGGGTGAGCGAATCGCCCTCGATGGTGTGGTGTCGTCGGGTAAGTCGAACGTGAACCAGGCCCCGATCACCGGCGAATCGATCCCGGTGGTGAAGGAACCCGGCTCAGTGGTGTTTGCGGGGACGATCAACGAACGGGGCACGCTCGAGTTCACCGTCACCGCAGCAAAGGGCGAAGGAACACTCGACCGGATCGCCCGTTCGATCCAGGAAGCCCAAGCCGAAAAGGCACCGGCGCAACGCTTTATTGACCGATTCGCAGCCGTGTATACACCGGTCGTGTTCGTGATGGCGATCGCCGTCGCGGTACTCCCGTCGCTGCTCGGGCACGGCAGTTGGCATGACTGGCTGTACAAGGCGCTGGTGTTGCTGGTACTGGCGTGCCCGTGTGCGCTGGTCATCTCGACACCGGTCACGGTCGTGTCCGGGCTCGGTGGGGCGGCACGTCGCGGGATCTTGATCAAGGGCGGGCTGCACCTCGAACAGGCCCGCAAACTGCGAACGGTCGCCCTCGACAAGACCGGAACCCTCACTCACGGCAAGCCTGAGCTCACCGACCTGGAACTGCTCACCGACATGACCCGCGAGGAGGTGTTGCGCATCGCCGCGTCACTTGAAAGCCGCTCGGAACATCCGGTCGCCCACGCCATCGTCAGCGCGCATACCGGTCCGCTCGACACGGTTGAAGGGTTCGAAGCCGTACACGGCCGAGGCGTGGAAGGCACCATCGACGCAACGACATTCCTCGTCGGCAACCATCGCTTCGCGGAAGAGACCGGGGTGTGCAACCCCGACCTGGAGCAGGTCCTGCAACGCTTCGAGAACGACGCAAAGACTGCGGTCGTGCTGATGACCCGCGACCGGCCGCTCGCGGTGCTCGCCGTGGCCGATACCATTCGACCGGAATCTCGTCAGGCGATTGCCGATCTGAAACGCCTCGGTGTCACCACGGTGATGCTTACTGGTGACAACCAGCGCACGGCGACGGCGGTGGCTCGACAGGTCGGTATCGACGACGCCCGAGGTGACCTGCTCCCGGACGACAAGCTGGCGATTGTTGCTGAGCTGGCCGCCCGTGGACCGGTTGCGATGATCGGCGACGGGGTCAACGACGCGCCTGCGCTTGCCAAGGCAACGCTCGGTATTGCGATGGGAGCGGCGGGGACCGACACGGCGATCGAAACGGCCGACATCGCGCTCATGGACGACGACCCGCGCAAGATCGCCGAAACGATCCGGATCTCGGCCCACACATCACATGTGCTGTGGCAGAACATCGCGGTAGCGATCGGCGTGAAGATCGTGTTCTTCACGCTCACGTTGGCCGGCACCGCGTCGCTGTGGATCGCCGTGCTCGCCGACATGGGTGCCAGCCTTGTCGTGATCGCGAACGGGCTTCGGTTGTTACGCCGTCCGTCCCACGACCGTCCGTCGCGGAAGGTCTCGATCCGACTCGACGACCGGTCGTGAGCGGCGCCGTCGCAGACGCGGCACGGCTTGTGCTGTTCCCGATCGGCGCAGCCGCTATCGGTGCCGTGGTTGCTGCGGTTCGGCGGCTGAGCGACCACACGACCGGTCTCGTGCAGCATTTCGCGGGTGGCGTGGTGTTCGCCGCGGTAGCGGGCGAGGTGTTGCCGAGCCTGCGCGATCAGCACTCGTTGCGTGCCGTGCTGATCGGCTTCACGATCGGCGTCGCGACGGTCGTTGCGCTCGGCGCGTACGAACGACGCGCCGAGAAGTCCGATGCCGGTCGTACCGGCTTACCGAAGGCGATGTTGGCAGCGATCGTCATCGATCTGTTGATCGACGGCCTCCTCGTCGGTATGGGTGCCGCGCTCGGCGAAGGGCAGGGTCGCACGCTCACGATCGCGTTGACGCTCGAGGTGCTCTTCCTCGGGTTGTCGTTGACCGCCGAACTGGTCGACCGGTCGCTGAAGACAGCGGTCGCGATCGGCGTGCCGATCGCCGCTTCGCTCGCCATCGCCGTCGGGGCCGTCGGCGGCGCGAGTGTCCTCGGAGGCGCATCGCACGCCACCCTGGCCGCGGTACTTGCCTTCGGCGCCGCCGCTCTGCTGTACCTCGTCACCGAAGA
>JANYHQ010000039.1 GCA_025358985.1 Acidimicrobiales bacterium | reverse complement strand
GTCGAGATACACCCGCACATCATCATTACGAGCAGGCAACGACTGGGTGTTGGGAAAGCGCTGCGTGTCAATGGTGACGGTGAGATAGAAGACACCGTCGGGCATCACCGGGCACAACACCTGGCACCCGTCAAAGATCTCCACGGCCGTAGCCAATCTGCGCGCATATTTGTTCAGCCGTGACGCCAAAAACCCCTGGAACTCCGGGTGCGTCACGATCTTGGGGAACACCACCTGGGGCAACGTGGTGGAACACACCTCCAACATCTTGGACACCACGATGGTGTGGATGTATCCCCTGAAGTTCTCGTCCTTGTCGGCGTTGTACACCTCAATCCAACCGCAGCGGCTACCCGGCCACGGGATCTCCTTACTCACTCCCTTCATGGAAATGGCAGGAACGTCGCCCACGATGTCGGAAAGCTTCACGATCTTTGATGTGTCGAACACCAGGTTTTGATAGATCTCGTCGAACAGCAAGAAGCAGTCGTTTTCCCGGGCAATGCGCACCACCTCTTCGAGGTCCTCCAGCGGATGCACCACCCCCAACGGGTTGTTGGGGTTGATGACCAGGATGCCCACGATGTGCTCGTTGGCCATCACCTGGCGCTCCAACTCCACCAGGTCAATGCGACCTCCGTTGTCCAACTGCAACGGATACGTGATGTGGTGCCCGCCGTGATGAATGGCCTCGGCGGTGGCATGCGACGGATACGTGGGATTGGGCCCGATGACACGCGTGGAGGCCGGCAACGTAGAAAACAGCTTGTTGATGGCGTCGCCGAGGCCGTTGAAAAAGATCACGTCCTCCACGCCGCACAACCGCGCATCACTGAAGTGGTCCACCACGAATTGGCGGGCCTCGATGTCGCCCTTGGTGGCCGAGTAGGCGTATACCCGGTCTTCCTTCACCGCTTCGCCCACCACCGCCTTCATCCACGCCGGGATCTGCTCCCCCTTGGCCACCGGGTCACCGATGTTCTCCCAAATCATGGGCACGCCCATACGGGCGATCTCGTTGGCGATCTCCACGATCTCGCGGATTTCGTAACGGAGATGCTCATCACCCTTTTTGATCATGTTCTTGCGCATTGATGACACGGTATCGGGGCCACGGGACAAGGTTGAGGAATTTGGCTCACCGTCCTACTGTGCTGGGCCATGGACTACCGATACCTGGGTACCACTGGTTTGCAGGTCAGTAGTCTGGCGCTGGGCACCATGGTGCTCGGGGCTTGGGGCAATCGCCATGAAGAAGAGTGTTTGCGGGTGGTGAACGAGGCGCTTGATGCCGGCGTCAACCTGGTGGACACCGCCGACATGTATGCGCAAGGTGAAACCGAAGAGATCGTGGGCCGGGCGTTGGCTGGTCGTCGCAATGACGTGGTGCTGGCCACCAAGTTCTGGAATCCAATGGGCCAGGGGATCAACCAGCGGGGTGCGTCACGCAGGTGGGTGATGGAGGCGGTGGAGGGCAGCCTGCGTCGCCTGGGCACGGACTGGATCGACATCTATCAAGTGCACCGACCGGATCCGCATGTGGACATGGACGATCTCATGGGGACCCTCGGTGACCTGGTGCGGTCCGGCAAGGTGCGCTACATCGGTACGTCTACGTGGCCGGCCGAACTCATCGTGGAAGCGCAGTGGGCGGCTCAGCGCAACCATGGGCCCCGATTCGTGTGCGAACAACCGCCGTATTCGATTCTGGTGCGCGGCGTGGAGCAGGCAGTGTTGCCCACCTGTCGACGCCATGGAGTGGGCGTGTTGGCCTGGGCCCCCCTCAACGGTGGCTGGCTCACCGGCAAGTACCGCCGTAAGACGCCGGCTCCCCCAGGATCGCGAGGCGACTATTCGGCTGAACACATGGCGCCCGCCACCGACCTCAAGTTCGACGCCGTGGAAGCCCTCACCGAGTTGGCGGAGGAGGCGGGTCTACCGCTCATCACATTGGCGTTGGCGTGGGTACGCGAGCATCCGGCCATCACCTCGGCCATCATTGGTCCCAAGACGCCTGATCAGCTCACGGAGTTGCTGGCTGGCGCCGACGTTCGCCTCAGCCCTGAGGTCTTGGACCGGGTGGACACGATCGTGGCGCCGGGACATACCCTGGTGGAAGCTGACGCCGGCTGGACCACGTGGGAACTCGATGCCCACCTCCGGCGCCTACCGGGTTAGGTCGCCTCAACTGACGCACCACTGCGTGCGGTCGATTCGGCTAAGAGCGCCTACGTTGTGCCAATGACGACAAACCCTGCCGCCTGGCACACCGATCCATCGAAACGCCACGAACTGCGTTACTGGGATGGCACGGCGTGGACCGAGCACGTGTCCGACAATGCCGTGGCCTCGATAGACGTGATGCCGCCAAACGCAGGGCTGGCCGACAAGGTGGACGCCGCACTCACGTGGAAGGCCGCTTCACCGGAAGCCATTCAGCAGCAGGTCTCCGGCACCGGATACAAAGGCGCAGGTATCGAGGTTGAACCGTCGGTTTCGGGCGGCACGCTGTTCACGGAACGGGTACTGGTGGTGAACCAGAAGGCCAAGCTCATCGAGGTCACCAATCAGTACACCGTGTACGACCAGCAGGGTCAGCCGTTGGGTTTTGTGAACGAAGTGGGCCAGAGCAAGGC
>JANYHQ010000018.1 GCA_025358985.1 Acidimicrobiales bacterium | reverse complement strand
TGGCCGCCCTCAACATTGGCAGCCGACCCGCTTCACGCAAAGCTTCAATTCGGATTGAGGACCTACGGGCCATACCGTGGGTGTTCAGCTGGAGTCAGAGTCGCATCATGCTGCCCGGATGGTACGGATGCGGCACGGCCTTCCAGCGCTGGGCGGGCTCAGATACTTCGCGCGCTGATGATCTGCGTACATTGTATGAGCGATGGCCGTTCTTTCGTACCGTGCTGTCGAACATGGGCATGGTGCTGGCCAAAACTGACATCGCCATTGCCCGCCGCTACGGCGAGTTGGTGTCCCATGATCCAACAGGCGTAGCCATTCTGGAACGCATCATCAACGAGCACACCCTCACCGTGCAGTGGCTGGAAATCATCACCGGGCAAGCGCTTCTGGCCGACAATCCATCGTTGGCTCGCAGTATCGCCAACCGGTTCGCATACTTAGATCCGCTGAACCACCTCCAGGTGACCTTGCTGGAGCGCTACCGGGCGGGAGACACCGACCCGTTGCTGCAACGGGCCATCCATCTCACCATCAACGGTCTGGCCACCGGGCTGCGCAACTCCGGTTGATCAGTACACGCCGCACATGCCGTCGATAGAGATCTCCTCTACCAACAACTCGTCGTCATCACTGATGAGTTCGTCGGCCAATTGGTCGGCCAATTCTTCGGCCACCGGCGTTACTGATGCGATCGGGCTCATGGGGACCTCCACGTGAAGTGAGTCAGGTCGTGGTACGACTCGACGGTGAACCCGGCCGAGCATAGCGACCCCCGCTCCGCCAATCTTCCTCCGCACGCCCGCATCATCATGAGCGCGGGGGTGCAGCGCTTGACCGGACGGGCCGGCACCACGGTGCTGTTGGGTGGCTCCCCGCTTCGACTACTGCGGTTACGCCCGGCGGCACTAGCCGAGTTGGACCGCTGGTTACAAGGCGAACCGGTGGGAGAGCGCCCCGCTGTGTCGCGGCTCGCTCGCCGTCTGCTCGATGCCGGAGTGGTGGATCCTGCGTGGCCGCCGGCGACGCCCGGCACTGCGCCCGGTCGATACGGCCCCACCGATGTCACCCTGGTGATACCGGCCCGCAACCGCGCCGCCATGGTGGCAAACCTGCTGGAGTCGGTGGCGTCGATGGACGACCTCAACCGTCCCGCCAATGTCATCGTGGTGGACGACGCATCACACGACGACACCGCTGTTGTGGCGCGCCGCCACGGTGCCACCGTCATCACCCACTCCACTGCGACGGGACCGGCCGGGGCCCGCAACTCAGGGCTGGATGCCGTCACTACGTCATTGGTGGCGTTCGTGGACTCCGACTGTGTGCTGCGCCGAGGTTGGCTGACCCCGCTGCTGGCCCACCTAGAGGACATGAGTGTGGCTCTGGTGGCACCGCGCATCGTGGCCGCGCACCCATCCACGAAGGTGGTGGATCGCTACGAAGTGGCCCGTTCCCCATTGGACATGGGGCCGCTCGGTGGATATGTGGTGCCGCTGACCCGCATCGCCTACCTCCCTGCCGCTGCGCTGCTGGCCGTCGTGGCGCCGCTACGGACGCTGGGGGGGTTCGCCGCGAAATTGGCCGTAGGCGAGGACGTGGACCTGGTGTGGCGCCTTCACGAAGCGGGCTGGCGGGTGCGTTACGAACCAGGCGCCACCGTGGCTCACAGTCATCGCACCCAACTCGGGCAGATGCTCAAGCGACGGGCCGCATACGGCAGTTCCGCTGCGGTGCTCACCCATCGTCATCCGGGCCGGGTGACTCCCCTGGCCGTGTCGGGTTGGAGCGCCATGGCTTGGGTGCTGGTTGCGCTCGGCGGGCCTGTCGGAGCAGTGGCGGGGGTGGGCGTGGGCGTGGTGACCTCGGCCCTGCTGCCCCGCAAGCTCACCATGCTGGCCCACCCCACATGGGTGGCCTGGCGACTGGCGGGGCGTGGGCACCTCGGAGCGGGCCGGCTCATCGGCTCGGCCGTGTGGCGGGCGTGGCTACCCGTAGCCGTCATCGTGGCACTGGGATCACGTAGGGCTCGGCTGGCGGTCGCAGCGGCGGGCGTACTGCCGGCGTTGGCCGAGTGGCACACCACCCAACCGGGCGTGGATCCGGTCCGCTACAGCGCTCTCCGTATGGCCGACGACGCCGCGTACTGCGTAGGGGTGTGGCAGGGATGTTGGCGTCAACGCAGTGCCGCTGCGCTAGTGCCGGACTTGCGCAACTGGCCCGGACCGCGGCGCCCGGATGAAGATGCTGATCAATGAGCATCACCTTCGACCTCGATTTGGACACCATTGCCGGCCGGGTGGACATGGTGGGCCCGGGTATCCGCCGGGTACTGGCGCCCAATGCCGGACCGTTCAC
>JANYHQ010000004.1 GCA_025358985.1 Acidimicrobiales bacterium | reverse complement strand
AAGGTGCGATCGAGACAGTCTTGGAGATAATCTAATCGTTGGGAAATGCTCGTCTTTAATGTACTTGTACGTGCCGGCCTTGTCGAACTTGGTGGTCCACGCTCCCTTGGACTGGGTCTTGGACTTGTGGGAGCTATCGATGACCACGTTGTGGGCCACGTTTTCTTTCCACACGAATGAGATGCTCTGGCCCACTTTGGCTTTGGCCTTCTCAGGTGTGAACTTCAGGCTCTTCATGCCAACTTCCAGTGGCTTGGCACCACCGATGGCTTGACCGGAGGCCACCCCGGCAACGCCGGCGACGAGGAATCCAGCGGTGAGAAGGGCGCCCATCAAGAGACGGGGATGGCGGGATGAAACGGTGTTGTTGGTTTGGGGGGAGGGGGTAAAGCTCATGGTGGAGATGTTCTCTCAGAACAAAGTGTTAACAAGAATGACCCTCGGTGAACGAGGGTCATTTGGGGTGAATTGTGACCGAAATCTCGTTCGTCGGGCGAAATTGAAGTGCCGCCCGACACAAACCAGTTGATCTGGCTAGAGGGCCAGGATGAACCACAGAGCGAGCAGCACCACTGATACTCCGCCGCCGATATGCAGGATGTTCTTCTGGGCGGCCAAAGGCTTGGTGAGCGGGCCGTCGAACCCGCCGATATAACCCAGCGCGCTCAGTTCCAGCACCACCACCACGGCCAGGACCACGATCCACATGACGAAGCGTTTGCTGCCCAGATCGTCGCTCTGACCGAAGTAGTTCTGCGCGCCGGTCATGAACATCAGCATGGGGATGGAGAAGATGGCGTTGGTGCGACTGGCCAGTAAGGCCTTACGACCAACGGGGCCGATGTCGGGGTTGGCAGGTTTGCCCTCGAGCAGGCCTCGAGCGTTGGCGATGACGATCTGCTGCTGCGGCCAGATGATGAGCCACACGTTGGCAAGCATCACCAGACCAATGAGTGACCCCATATAGATGGCGGTGCCGTAGTTGTACTTGTACACGTTGGCGTAGAGGCCGATCATGATGATGCCCGATACTGCGGTGGCGGCGGCCGCCATGCGGAAGTACCACAACGCTTTGGGCACGATCTTGTCGATGGCCCCATTGCGATGGGCGGCTTCCATGGTGGGAAACGCTGGCACCTGGACAAAGTTGAAGTAGTAAAGCAACCCGATCCAGCACACTCCGAACACCACATGCCACCACCGGAAGATCCAGTGGATGCCTTCCTTGCTGAACAGAGAAATGGCAAGAACCATGTTGAGGTCACCTCGGAGTGTGGGCGGACGGTGGAACAAAATCGAACCTAGCACTGTGACCTAGGGCGCATCCTGTCAGGGGAGGTGTTGGTCATCAGAGGGTGGACAGGATGAGCTCCACGTCTTCAACCGTGGTGCGAGGGTTCACGAAGCACAAACGCAACACCGGCTCACCCTGCCAGCGAGACGGCACCACGAACGCCGCGCCCGTGGCCAACAACGCATCCGACCAGTGGTCGTAGTCCGATTGGGTCCAACTATGGCGCCGGAACATGACCACAGACAGTTCCGGTTCCACTGCCAATTCCAGATCCGGATGTGCACGGATCAGGTCGGCGGCCTGTTGGGTGAGCACCAGAGTGGCCTCCACTGCGTCCCGGTAGGCATCGGTGCCATGCGTGGCCAAGGAGAACCAGAACGGCAATCCACGGGCCCGGCGGGTGAGGTGCAGCGCATAATCGGAAGGGTTCCAGTCGTTGTCCTCTTGCAACACGTCTAGATAGCTGGCTTGCTGGGTATGGGCGGCTTTGGCTCGGTGCGGGTCCCGGTACAGCAGTGCGCAGCAGTCGTATGGCGCAAACAGCCACTTGTGCGGGTCCACGATGAACGAGTCAGCCTGCTCGATACCGGTGAAGCGGGGACGACCAGACGGCGCTGCCAGCGCTGCGCCGCCGTACGCCCCGTCCACATGGAACCACAGCCCTTCGGCGCTCGCCACTTCGGCGATGCCGGCCAAATCGTCCACGATGCCGGCGTTGGTGGTGCCGGCGGTGCCCACCACACCAAACACCACACCCGCTGTCGCCGGATCAAGGGGACGGTTGAACGTCGCCCCGAGGGTAGCGATGTGGCGCCCGGCGGCCTCATCGAGAACGTTTCTCAGCGCCGTTCCCGACATGCGGCCTGAGCCGTCGGAAGGTACCGACAGGATGTCGATATCCATCACCCGCGCCGCCGAGCGTACCGAGGAGTGCACGTCCGAGGTGGCGGCCAGCAACCACCGGGAGGGTCGGGCCCCCACCTGTTGGGCGGCGTGGTGGCGGGCGGTGACCAAGGCACTGAGGTTGCCGGCGGTGCCCCCGCTGACGAACGCCCCGCCCGCTCCGAACGGGAATCCGGCCAGGTTGGCGACCCACGCCAGGGCTTCGTTCTCGGCCCATACCGCCCCCGCTCCTTCCATCCATGAACCGGCGTAGATGGAGGAGGCCCCCAACACCAGGTCGAACAGCACCGCCGCCTCCGTGGGCGCAGCAGGTACGAATGCCAGCGCCCGGGGATGGTCTTGGCTGATGGAGGCCGGGGCCAGGTGCTCGCAGAACAGCCGGAGGGCACTCATACCGCCGAGGCCATCGGCGGTGACGGTGGGTCCGTACTGGTCCAGTTCGGCTTTGGTACGGGGCCCGTCGATGGGTGGCGGGTCCAACCGGATACGTTCCAGTGCGTACTGAACGGCAGCCTGGGCCAGGCTTTCCATGGCTGGATCGAAGCGGTGCATACGGGCGCCGTCCAGCGGAAAGGCATCAACGTCGAAGCCCTCGGGACGGGGATCGAGACGGCGGTTGGGCTCAGGGGGCAGCGACAGGGACACGTGGGTGACGCTACCGACGCTGGCTCAACGGTGGTGCCAGACCGGGGGCCGTTTCTCCATGAACGAAGCGATGCCTTCCTGCCCATCGTGGGAAACCGCACCCTGAGCCATGGCCTCGATGGCATGGTCGTAGGCGTCGCCTTGAGCCAGATCTACATGGGCATAAAAGGCGGCCTTGCCACTGCTTTTGGAGAATGCCGAGCCGCGAGTGGAGCGCCGCATGAGGTCGTCCACTGCCTCGTCGAGCGCGTCGTCGGGCACTGCCTTGTTGATGAGTCCCCAGTCGGCCGCCACCGTTGCCGAGACCGGATCACCCGTCATACTCATCTCCAATGCGCGCTTACGACCGATGGTTTTCGACACCGCTACGAGGGGCGTGGTGCAGTACAGGCCACCCTTGCCCCCTGGAAGAGCGAACGACGCCGATTCTGCAGCGATGGCCATGTCGCACGACGCCACCAACTGACATCCAGCCGCCGTGGCCAGTGCGTGTACCCGAGCCACCACCGGTTGCGGTACCTGCTGCACCAGGGTCATCAACGTGGTGCACTCGCGGAGCAGGGTGCGCATGAATTCCACGTCCTGTCCGGCCATGTCGACAAAATCGTGCCCCGCCGAGAACACCGGCCCGTTGGCCGCCAGCACGATGCCGCGCGCCTCGGTGGCTCCCACGTGGCGGAATGCGACGATGAGTTCGCCCATCAATTCCAATGACAGCGCATTACGGCGCTCTGGTTTGTTCAACGTGATGCGAGCGATGGACCCGGTGCTTTCCACGATCACGTGAGCGGTCATGTGACCAATGGTATCGGGGTGTCGTTTCTCAAGGACACCCACCGCTGTGTCGATGTGCCCCTAGTGAGTACGGGTCAGACAGAACACGCAAGCCAGCCGGCATTGTTGGCCTTGGGACTGCAGAAGCGCTTTGGTGAGAAGGTGGCCGTGGCGGGGGTGGATCTGCGGGTGGAACGCGGATCGTTCTTCGGCCTGGTTGGCCCCAACGGTGCTGGCAAAACCACCACCCTGCGAATGATTACCTGTTTGCTGCGACCCGACGCCGGCACGGTGGAGGTCGACGGCCTGGACGTATGGTCCGACACTACCGCAGCCAAGTCCCGCTTCGGGGTGTTGCCCGATGACTTACGACTGTTCGAGCGCCTCACCGGCCGCGAGTTCCTCACGTATGTGGGCCTCCTACGCCGACTGCCGCCCGATGTGGCCAAGCGTCGCTGCGACGAACTGTTGGGTGTGTTGGGCTTGGGCGCGTCCTCCGGTGAACTGGTAGCCGATTACAGCCAGGGGATGCGTAAAAAGGTAGGGCTGGGGGCCGCTTTGCTCCATGTGCCGGCCGTGCTGTTTCTGGACGAACCGTTCGAGTCTGTTGATCCCATCAGCGCTCGCGTGATCCAAGATGTGCTGAGCCACTACCGAGCCAATGGTGGCACGGTGATCTTTTCGTCGCATGTGATGGAAACGGTGGAGCGGCTCTGCGACTACGTGGCCATCGTGCATGACGGATTGGTGGTGGCCACGGGGCCCACTGACGTGGTGCGCAACGGACGTTCGCTGGAGCAGACGTTCATCGAAGCGGTTGGTGCCACGGCCACTGGTGTGGAGCACTTGGACTGGCTCCGCGGTGACGTCGTCATGGGCGAACCTGTGCGGGCGTGAGTACCTCCGACCCCAGCGTCAAATCCCCCTCGTTGACCCGGGTCTTCGTCGGCATCAAGTTGAGTATCCTGCGCAACTCCTTTGTACGTGACCGTCGCCTCCGCCTTGGCATGACAGTGATAACCATTCTTGCTGTATTGGGCGCAGGTGCAGGGTTCTGGCGCTTCTTCACACAGGGCCACGCGTCGTCGGCCGAAGCGTCGCACGCCATGGTGCTGTCGTTCACATTGCTGTTCGGGGCTTGGGTGTTTGGCCCAATTGTGATGGGTGGGGTGGACGACACGCTTGACCCCACGCGGTTGGTGCTGCTCCCCATTCGTCGTGACGAGATGCGTCGCGGGTTGGTGGCGGCGTCGCTCACCGGACACATACCGGTGGCCACCGTGATTGCCCTACTGGGTGCCATCGTGGG
>JANYHQ010000731.1 GCA_025358985.1 Acidimicrobiales bacterium | reverse complement strand
TGATGAAGCCGGCCGGGTTGTGGCCGGGTTGTGAGCGGCGGGGGACCACTCGGTAGGGTCCTGCGCTGATGAGCGTTCTCTCGATAAGCCGCCTCCTGTCCGCCGCCGCACAACGTCACCCCCACGAACTGGCGGTCACCTGCGGCGACGATTCGGTGACGTTCACCGAATTCGAGAACGCCACCAATCGGCTGGCCCGGGCCTACCAAACGCTTGGAGTCACACCCGGGTCACTGGTGACCATTGCGTTACCGAACAGTGTGGAGTTCATGGCATCCGCCTTTGCCGTATGGAAGTTGGGAGCAGTGCCCCAGCCGGTGAGTCACCGTTTGCCCGATCGTGAGCGCCAAGCCATTGTGGAACTGGCCAATTCGGTATTGGTGGTGGGCGCTGACCCCGCCTCGCACCCCACCCGCCGGGTGATCTCCGCCGGGTTTGCTCCCGACCCGCTGCTGTCCGATGCCCAACTCGACGACTGTGTGTCACTTACTTGGAAGGCACCCACCAGCGGCGGGTCTACCGGGAGGCCAAAGCTCATTTTGTCGGGGGACCCCGGGGAGTTCGACGAGGAGGCGTCACCCACATTTGGCCTCGCTGCGGGCGGCGGCCAATGCATCGTGATTCCCGGCCCGCTGTATCACAACGCGCCGTTTGCTTTCAGCTCGCGGGCGTTGATGCAGGGCCATCACTTGGTACTTCTGGAGCGATTCGACCCAGAGTCCACACTGCGCGCCATCCACCAGTATCGGCCTGCTGCGATGCTCTTGGTGCCCACCATGATGAGCCGCATATATCGCTTGCCCCAAGAGGTACGCGATGGCTACGACCTCTCCAGTCTTGAACAGGTATGGCACATGGCCGCCCCGTGTCCGGAGTGGTTGAAACAGGCGTGGATCGACTGGGTTGGAGCCGATCATGTGTATGAGTTGTACGCCGGCACCGAGGCGCAAGCGGTGACAATTATCCGCGGTGACGAGTGGGTGGAACACCGTGGCAGTGTTGGCAAAGTGGTAAGTGGGCAGATGAAAGTGTTGGATCCGTTGACTCATGAAGAGCGGTCTGCGGGGGAGGAAGGTGAGGTGTTCATGCGGTCGATGCGGGCTACGCCCACCTACCAGTATCTGGGAGCCGAGGCTCATCGCATCGATGACGGGTGGGAGAGCCTGGGCGACATGGGCTGGTTCGATGTCGACGGATACCTGTTTCTCGGCGATCGCAAAGGCGACATGATCCTGTCCGGTGGAGCCAATATTTATCCGGCCGAGACCGAGAGTGCGTTACTCGAGCATCCGGGGGTGGTGAGCTGCGCAGTGATTGGCCTCCCTGATGAGGATCTGGGCAAGGCGGTCCACGCCGTGGTTCAGACTGACGCGCCGGTGGATGTTGATGAACTACGGAGCTTTCTGAGTGAGCGATTGGTGCGCTATAAGGTGCCGCGCACCTTCGAGTTCGTGGACTTTGCCGTACGCGATGACGCCGGAAAGGTCCGCCGCAGCGCGCTACGAGACGAACGCAGTTGACCCGGGAGTCGAGCGCGGCACGAGTGCACGCGCGATCACACGCCAAGTGGCTTTCTCAGGCGAATTCGTCAATATTCGCCACGCTTGGCGCCAATTGATGTGCCGACGTGACGCGGCCGAACGTAGAGCTCAACGTTTTCCCATCGACCTGAGCACCGCAATGAGTACATCAGGTCGGCGGGTGTAGATGCCATCCACCCCCCAGGTGATGAGGCGTTTCATGTCCTTGGGATCGTCCACCACCCAGGTGAGGATGGCAATACCCTTACTGTGAGCAAACGCCAATGACTCTTTGTTTACCAGTTCTGTGCCATCATCAGCCCGAAATGGTGGTTGGTCAACCAGTGATACCGGTTTGAATAAGGCGTCGTTGCTGGCGCGGGCGTCGCGGGATGCGTACACGTCCACCATGGTGGCTGAGGTACGAACGTCGGGGCAGGCCTTTCGGAACGCCAGGATCTGGGCGTCGCTGTTGGAGCCCACGAATACATCGGTGCGGCGGTTCATGGATTGCAATAGCGCACAGGTGGGCTTGATCATCGCCATCGACTCATTTTTCAAGTCGAGTGACAGCAGCGCACGCGGAAACTTCCGCACTATGGATTCCAACGTGGGAATCCTTACCCCCTTGCCCCGAAATGGATGAGTACCGCCGGGGCCCGTGAAGCTCCAGCCGGCATCAACCTTCTGAAGCTCAGCCAGCGATGTGGCAACCACGCGGCCCGAACCGTTGGTGCGGGGCGCCAAGGTGGAATCGTGGAAGGCCACCAGTACCCCGTCCGAGGACATGCTCACATCCACATCCACCACGTCGGCCCCCATGGCCATTGTCCTTTCATATGCGAGCATAGTGTTCTCGGGATACAAACCATCGCCGCCACCGTGCGGAATGACAAGGGTATGTCCGGTGAGGAATGGGTTCACCGTCGGTGCCGCCATCACCGGATGTGGCACAGCCGTGGCCAACGCCATGACGGTCAACACCACGCCCACTCGACGGACCGTACTCATCGCTCATCACCGTACCAGAGGCGCTGAATTGGTGTCATCGGCTTCCTCAGCAGGTTCTGAGGTCGCCTCGCTGGGGTGATGGACTGGGCGGAGCGACGGGTGGTACCCCCAGGTTGACGGTGACACCGGGGGGGCCAGGGCGTACATTCGAGCCATGACCGATGGAGTTCGTGCCGTCTGCAAGTGGTGCAAGTCACCCAATGACCCGTCGGCCGCCAGTTGCACCAGTTGTGGGGCCCCGCTGCGTGGGGCTGAGTTGGTGAGTGACTCGGGCTGGCGGGAGGCTCCGCGCCTGAGGGACATGACCGAGATCGGCTTCGGCACCGGCAGCGTGATCCAGGTGGACGGCGAAATCGTGCCGGTGGCTGACATCACCCTGACGGCCGCCGATGCGGTGTTCTTCGAACATCACGCCCTGCTGTGGAAGGACGAGGCAGTGCCCATGTCGGTGGCGCAAACGGCCGGCGGGGGCATGGGACGACTGTTCGGCGGTATGCCATTCGTGATGACCTTCGCCACGGGACCGGGCCGTATCGCATTCTCGCGTGACGGCACCGGCGAACTGGTGGTGCTCCCAATGCCTCCGAACACCGAAATCGACGTGCGCGGCCACTCCTTCCTGCTGGCATCTCATACGTTGAAATACCAGTTCGAGAAGATCAAAGGTTTTCGCAATGTTCTACACGGTGGCGAGATGTATATGGATGAGTTTCACACCACCGATTGGCCCGGAGTGCTGGTGCTGCACGGATTCGGCAATGTGTTCGAACGCACGTTGGGCGCCGGGGAGAGCATCATGGTGGAGCCCGGGGCGTTCCTCTACAAGGACGGTTCGGTCATTATGAACGTGGAGCAGCAGGATCTCAAAACGGGTATGTTCGGCCGCAATGGCCTGTGGCTGGCTCGTATGACCGGCCCCGGTCGGGTGGGCATCCAATCGATGTACCACCACCACGGTGACTGAGCCTCCGATGGAGTCCGTGGCTCCCGGTATGGGATACCTGTGCCGTTGGTGCAAGACCGGCAGCGAGACGGTGGCCAATTCGTGCCCACACTGTGGCGCGCCGGTTGATGTGAAGTTGGTGACCACAGCCTCGGGCTGGGAGAAGTTGCCCGCCATCGCCGACATGACCCGGTTGCAGATCGGTCAGTCACGGGTACAAATCGAAGGGGACTTCGTGCCGGTGGCGGACTTCACACTGGCTCCGGGCGATGGGGCCTACTTCTCTCACGATTCAATCCTGTGGACGGATGGCAACGTGGCCCTCGGAGCAATGTCCATGAAGGGTGGCTTGAAGCGGTTGCGTGGCGGGCTGCCCTTGGTACTGGCGCAGGCCACGGGCCCCGGCCGGATTGCGTTGTCACACGACCGGCCTGGAGAGATCGTGGCCGTCCCGGTCCATGCCGGCACTTCGGTGGACGTTCACGAGCACCATTTCTTGGCGGCCACGTCCAACATCGCATACGAGGTGGAACAAACCAACGTGTGGTTCACCACCCGAAATGGTGACGAACGCGAAACGCACTATCCGGTGGGCCGCTACATCGACCAATTCTCATCTGCAGACGGCCATGGTCTACTGCTGCTCCATGCTGGCGGTAACGCGTTCATTCGCGACTTGGCGCCTGGCCAAACGGTGCTCATCAAACCCCCGTCGTTGTTGTACAAAGACCCGTCCGTAATGATGTATCTGCATTTGGAGCATCCCGCCGCATCGAGTGTGTGGGGGAGTTGGAGCTCGTCAGTGGCCAACCGGTATGCATGGTTACGGTTATCGGGGCCCGGGCGGGTGTGTGTGCAATCGCAGTACGAACACTTCGAAGACCCCGGCAGGGCGCTGGTGAATCAGTCCACCTACACCTCCACCCAGTGGTAGCCGATATTCCCCTCATGTCTCGCCCGTAGTCCACCTGCACTGAACGGAGCACTTCAGCATGGCCCTTTTCGATAGAGAGTTCATCGCCACCCCCGACGACAAGAAGGGGCAAATCCTCTACAAGCATCCCGACATCAACATCCGCAAATTCACCAAGGCCATTGTGAATGCGGACCAGCGGGCGCTGTTCGTCAACAAGGGCTCCGTCATTGCCGAGATGGGCCCCGGTCAACACCAGATCGATGCCGATGAAATCCCCGGTCTCGGTGTACTCATAGACAACATCGTGGCCAAGAACATGTATCGCGCCGAGTTGTACTTCGTAAGCACTCGGGAGTTCGTGGACGAACCCTTCGGGGGGCGCATCGATGACGTGTTCGACCCGCAGACCAAACAGGTGGTGAGCCTGCGGGTGTTTGGTGAATATTCGTTGCGGGTCACCGATCCCAGCTCCATCGTGACCCGATTGGTGGGCACGGTGGATTGCTCGGACAACGAGCGCATCACGGACTGGGTGGATCAGATGCTGATGAAGACCATGAAGGTAGATGTCACCCGCAACATCGTGCGTCATGGGTGGCCGGTGATGGGGCTGTCGGCGTACATGCCGGAGTTGGAAGAGTCGGTGGTGGCATCCACCAACGAGGCGCTGTTGTCGTACGGCTTGGCTATTGTGAGGATGGGCAACTTCGACATCAATTTGTCCGAGGAGGACCTGGGCCGGTTGAAGAAGTTTGCCAATGATGTGGTGTACACGCAGTTGGCTGGCAGTTATACCGAAGCGGCTCGCGCCGAGATGATGCGAGGTGCGGGGGAGGGTATGAGCCAAGGTGGAGGGGCCACGCAAGGGGCCTTCCTCGCTACCGGATTCGGCGTGGGTGGTGCCGCTCAGCAGGGTCCCGCGGCGGCTCCCCCGCCTCCTCCCACCACGGCATTTCCAGGGATGGGTGGCGGCACCACGATGGCCTGTGCCAACTGTGCAGCCCAGGTGCCGGCCGGCGCCAAGTTCTGTGGCGGTTGTGGCACGGCCACGGCGCCACCCACGGTGTCGTGTGCGTCGTGCCATGCCGATGTGGCGGTGGGGGCCAAGTTCTGCGGTAGCTGTGGCACGGCCACTGCGCCCAAGGTGGCGAACTGTACAAATTGCGACACTGCATTGGCGCCCGGGGCCAAGTTCTGTGCTGATTGCGGAACGGTGGTCGCGTGATGATAGGCACACTTAGCAACACAGCCACCAGGGTGTACTCGGCATCCATCCATTCATCTGTCCGGTACGGCGCCGTCCTGGCGCGCGCTGGGGGTCGCAAGAGTCACTCGTCATCGTCGTCATCCTCCTCATATGGCTCGCGGGGCGGAGGCGGTATCGGCGGCATCATCGGCGGGTTGGTGTTTTTGGTGCTTGTGGCCGGCGTTGGCTACTTCGTGTTCCAGCGTATGAAGTCCAAGGATCCGGCCAAGGCAGCAGCTATGGCGGCCGGCGCGGCGGGCCTCATGGCGGCGGGCTTGGCCCTGGCCAAGAAGGTGCAAGACGAGGCCGGCAAAGCGTCTTCGTCGGGAGGTGGTGCGGGTGTGGCTGCCATCAAGGCCCATGATCCGGCCTTCGACGAAACGGCATTCTTGGCCGGTACAGAGAAGCAGTTCTTCATCATCCAGAAGGCGTGGACGGATCAAGACCCGGACCAGTCACGTCAGGTGATGGCCGATGGCATCTGGCAAACCCATCGCACCCAGATCACCGATCAACAGGCCAAGGGCGTGCGTAGCGTCATGGACGATTTGGCGGTGAACAAGGCATCCATCGTGCGCGCTGACTCATCAGCGGGGAAGGACTCGGTGTCGGTGAAGTTCGAGGCGCGATGTCGCGACTACGAGGTGGACGCCAAAACCATGAAGCGCAAGGGTGGCGACAAGGACATCGAAGCGTGGACAGAGGTATGGACATTCCAGCGCGCCGCCACCGCCGTGACGCAAGTAGGTGCGGGCACGCTGTCGCAGAAGTGCCCCAATTGCGGGGCACCACTCAAAGTGGACTTGGCTGGCATTTGTAAGTACTGCAAGGCCAACGTGATGGCTGGCGATCAAGACTGGGTACTGGTGCGCATCGACGAATCGTCATAACAAGGGCGTCATAGCGAGGCAATGGCGTCGGCCACGGCAATGGTGTGTTGGGCGTTGGCCACATGCAGGTTCTCAATCATGCGGCCGTCTACCGTCACTACGCCGCGACCCGATGCCAGCCCTTCATCAAAAGCCGCAATCACCCTGCGCGCATATAATATCTCTTCCGAGGTGGGGGCCCATACATCGTTGGTGATGTCCACCTGACCGGGATGGATGAGGGTCTTTCCGTCGAAGCCCATCTGGGCGCCCTGGATGCACTCGGCTCTGAACCCATCCAGGTCTTTCACGTCGTTGTACACACCGTCGAGGATCACTTTCCCGGCCTCGCGGGCGGCGGCCAACGCGGTGGCCAGATGGGAAAGCAACGGTTGGCGACCGGGTATGAGTTCGGCTCGCAGTTCGCGGGCCAAATCGTTGGTGCCCATCACCAACACGGACAGGCGGGGATGAGCGGCAATGGCGCGCACGTCAAAGATAGCGGTAGGCGTTTCGATCATGGCCCAAATGCTCATGGTGGCGGGAGCGCCGGCGGCATCAAGATGGGCGCAGATCTCATCTACATACGCCACCGATGCCACTTTGGGGATCACCACCGCAGCTGCGCCTGAGGTGGCCGCCGCAGCTACATCAGCAGCCCCCCACGGAGTGTCCAAACCGTTGCAGCGGATAGTGAGCTCGCGAGTGCCGTACTGCCCGGATGAGGCCGCAGCGCAGGCATTGGGACGGGCGGCGTCCTTGGCGTCGGGGGCCACTGCATCCTCGAGGTCGAAGATGATGGCATCGGCGGCAATGGATTTGGCCTTTTCCAGGGCTCGTTCGTTAGCGGCCGGCATGTACAACACCGATCGGCGGGGGCGTAGAGAACTATCGGTCATGCGGAGAACCCGTAACTAGCGGCCAACTCCGGATCACGGGCGGCCAATTGGCGCGCCAAATCCACTACTACTTTGCACTGCTTCACGGATGCGTCA
>JANYHQ010000714.1 GCA_025358985.1 Acidimicrobiales bacterium | reverse complement strand
GGCGATCGTAGCGACCGCAGTCCTAGCGCTCGCCCACGCAACGGCAACGTTCGAGTCACTCGGATTCGACCCCAAACAAGCAAAACGAAACCGCCAAGCAGCACAACGACTCCTCAACGGAATCTCCGCCGAAGCCAAGGCAAACGCCACCCGATGACGCCCACCCGGAACACCCGAGGACTAGGCCGAACGACCACGCTGGAATGGAGGCCTTACACGTGCTCGGGAATCCCGCCCGAGGCGCCCCCGCAATACCGAGCGGCTGATGGCTTGCTCGCATATATTTGCTTCGCTGGAAGACGAGCTGGAGGGGGTCGTGTCGGAACGCGGTGGGGCCGGAGACATCGAGTTCGTTTTCGTTCATGGGATAGGTCTCGACCCTTTCCGCTCCCTGTGTGTCAGCGCCCATACCGCCTCGCCCTCGTGGAGAAGATCGCGTTGCGCCTGCCAGCCGATCACCGGGTCCGAGCCCACCAGCCAGTCAACGACTGAAGCGTCACCAGACATCACAACGACCTACAACCCGCCTACGCCTGCGTCCGTTCGGATGCGGGAACCGAAGCGTCGCAACAGCTTCATCGGTCCGTATCATTGCGACATGGCTATTGATTTGCCGGTGCGCGTGCTTGTCGAGCGAGGCAAGAAGAAGCGAGTCGTAGCGTGCGCGTTTGACTGGCCTGGCTGGGACAGGAGCGCTCCGATCAGCGAAGACCCACTCGTCGTCTTGGAAACGTATCGGGCGCGATACGCCATCGTCGCCAACCAGGCCGGACTCGAAACAGAGTTCCGGGCCGCGGGCCCCTTCAAGGTCGTCGAGCAAGTCGAGGGAATCGGCATGACCGACTACTACGGCTTGTCGGGCCGCGCGGCCAGTGACGAGCATGACCCAATGACCGATCCGCAATGCGAACGCAAAATCGCTCTCCTTCGCTCCGCCTGGCACACCTTCGACGACACCGCAGCCCGAGTGTCACCCGAACTCCGCAAGGGTCCCCGAGGCGGGGGACGAGAGACGAACGCCATCGTTCACCACGTGAACGGCGCGGAGATCAACGAGTTCGCACCGAAGGTCGGTGTCAAAGTCTCGGCCGATGTATGTGACGACCCGGCCACCTTGCACGCCTACCGCGATGCGTTCGTCGCAGCGATCCGCGTCCATCACCATCGGAACGAACCGGCACGATCGTGGGCGCTGCAATTTTTGATCCGACGATGCGCTTGGCACATGCTCGACCACGCCTGGGAACTCGAAGACCGAGACCTCACCGCCTGCGAGATGTAATTCATCTCAACAACCTGACCAGACACAACCGCTCGATAACAAACGCCCGGTACGCGTATGGAACACGCTGATCGACCACGAAGTAACGGCCGTTCTGGTGGCGCTCGGAATCCGCTGCGTCGGGGAACGAGACACGGGTGTCGCTCGACCGATCATCATGATCAACGGCACCGTCGACCCGTTCTGGCCCTCACGGGCGGCACCGCCAGAACCAGAGCCGGTTCGACACGCAGCTCCATCACCTCACAGGCTGACACCATCGTCGAGTTGGTCCGCCGCAAGAAGGCCTTCACGACAAGCACAAAACCGACGTTCCCAGACATCGACCCATCGGACGGCTCAACGGCACGACTGGACCAATACCGGTCCAGTCCCAGTCCCGTGCGGGTGATCACCATCGAAGGAGGCGGCCACGCCGAGCCGAGCCTCACGCGGATCTACTCCAGCAGCTACGAATAACTCATCGGCCGCCAAAACCACGACCTCGAGACTGCCCAACAGCAATAGACGTTCTTCACCACCGTCCTCCCGTCATACACTCTGAAACCCAACCTTGACGTCGAATGCGTGAGTGTTACCGATCGGCCAGGTCGACGCTGGCCGTAAGCTCGGAGCGTGATCATCGCTGCGCTGTGTGGAAGTCTTCGCCGACCGTCGGCGAACTTTTTCGTGCTCGAAGCGGCGGCAGTCTTCGTCCGGCAGTCAGCTGTCGAGACCGAGGTCGTCTGGCTTCCTACTATCGAATTGGTTCCCCCGTTCCGTGAAGGGCTTCTGCCCGATGCTGTTGTCGAGTTCACTTCTCGAGTTGAACAGGTCGATGGTGTTCTCATCGCAGCAACCGAGTATGCCGGCGGACTGAGCGGCGCGACAAAAACACCCTCGACTGATTTGTAGGCGAAGGGACGCTCTACCGCAAGCCAGTAGCGGTGCTAAGCGCAGGAACGACCGGTGGCCCGTTCGCAATCGAACAAATGGTGCGGACCCTGAGCGGGCAGGGCGCTCTTGTCGTCGCGACGCTCGCGATTGCCGGACCTGTCGCGAAGATGTCTGACGAAAGGCTTACCGACAAGGACACTCTTCATGCGATCGGCGAGTGGGCTGGCGACCTCATTAGGTCCATCGACGGGACGTGGGTCGGCGACTGCTGCGCGTAAGAGGCGTCGTAAGTGCCTACGGCATCGATACCAAACGATTCGGAACCGGCTGAGCAATACCGCTCGCTCAAGGTGTCGCGGAACGCCGGATCCCGCTTGGGTCGCGGCCTGTTTCGGGTGAGTGTTACAGAGCGCCAGGTTCCATGTGAAGTGCGAGGCTTTTTCTATACTGACCCTGCGGCCATCGTTCGCTGACGAGCTCGATCGGATCGTCGATCTCCGGGACCGCTAGGGCGGGCCCAGTCGAAGCGCTGGCCGCCTACGACGAAGTCCTGCGACTGTTGCAACGCGACTCGGAAACTCTGATAGCCGCTGTCGCTGACGACGTAGTCATCGGGATCGAGCCGGCGGA
>JANYHQ010000128.1 GCA_025358985.1 Acidimicrobiales bacterium | reverse complement strand
GGAGACGGACTCGGGTCCGTAGGTCCGTGTTGGCCACCCCCTTCACCACATCAGCAAACACAGTGGGCGGTATGGCCAGGTAGCACAGCACCTGCGAATGGTCCTTCAACGTGTGGGCCAGAGCGTTGTACAACTCGGATGAGTCGTACTCGCCACGAACATAGGTGAGGCGCTCCACCACGGACGCCAGTACGGCTTCGTCCAGGTCACCTTGTTGCTTGTGGGCGGCCCGCACCGCGGCGTCGGCAGTGGTGCGAAGTTTGTCTGTCGACCATGGCGAGCGGCCCACACCGATCACCGGCATGTCCAAACGATTGATGACAGCCAGATCGTAAAGGGCGGTGAAGATCTTCTTTCGGGCCAAATCACCCGTGATGCCGAAGACAACGAGCGCGCTGCAGTCCTGATCCATCACCGCACCGTACCCACAGGTGACGGTCCAGAAACCCGCAAGGTGTGGGCGGACCTACCTGGCCGCCACGGGAGTGAGCGATGCACCGATACAGCGAACGAGATCGGCCAGATGGCGTCCCGCATCGGCTACCTGTTGAGCCAGATCTTCCATGGACGGACTGGCCGCCGACACGTGCGTGCCCTCGGCAGCACACAACGCCCCGTGACAGCCGGTGAGCAGACGTCCCGTGTCGCGCTCCTCAGCGATGTAACGGCCCAGAAGGCCACCGGTGACAGGGTCGATGTCCTTGTTTTCGAACATGGTGTCGAACACATCACCGCCGCTCCCGTTCGGGGACCGGATCAGCTTGAGTTGTTCGAGCTTCTGACGGTCAGACAAGGTGGCGGATGCAGCAATCGTCATCTTGGCGTCGTGCTGTGCGTCGATGCGGGGCATCACCCCGAAACCAAGTTCGTCGATACGCTTCTCGAACGCCACCGCATGCTCGGCTTCTCGCAGCGCAACGGTATGCAACACCGCACACACTTCTGGGTTGGTGGTGACTGACGACCAGCAGTTGAACAGCTCAGCGCCGTTGCGCTCGCCCATCGCAATGGCGTTCAGCAGACCCAGATAACTCGGCTTGGTATTCATGGCCAGACCATAGGCCTGCGTACCCAAACATTGCGTACTCGAGATTGAAGGCGCAACCGGGCGGGTAGAAGAGGGGCATGGTTCGTAAACGGGCATCCAAACGTCAGTGGCTGCATTTCCTGACCGGGGACCGCCACAAAGAGTCCGCGGCCCTCGCTGATCGGGCCACCGGCGGCGCACCATCAACTGAGGCCGTACAAGAAGCCGAGCACGTGGTGAAAGCCTCGCACGGCGACCTAGGAGTTGATGAAGCCAGACAGGTGGCGGCGAAACCCCCAGAGTCTTCCGTCACTGAGGTTCAAGTGCCCGACTCTCACTAGATTCACAGTGCAATCATCACCAAGCCAGCCAACGCAAAACCCAGACCCGCCACCTGTACTCTCTGCAACCGCTCTCGGTCGATGATCCGGGCCAGTGCCACGGTGGACACCGGGTAGAGCGAGGCCAGCACCGCCACTATCGACAGCAGGCCACTGCCAATGGCCAGCACATAGAGCACATTGGCCAATTGGTCCAGTACGCCAGCCAGCATCACCAGCGGCCAGGCCGCCCGCGAGGGAAACAGTGATTGGTGCTGGCGTGCCACTAATAGCCCCGGCACCAGCACAGATATCGGTCGGGCCGCCACCAGCGCCCACAGCCCCACGTCCTCTGGCTTACCTGCCTGCTGCAGCATCACGAAGAACACCCCGAAGCCGATGCCCGCCCCAAGGGAAATGAACACCATCTGAAGCGCGTTGACAACCGTGCCATGGCTCGGCGACACGCTCACCAGCACCACTGCCACGAGTGCGCAGGCAATGCCGGCCAACCCCAGCACACCGGGCCGTTCACCCAGCACCACAGTGCCCACCAACAACGGAATAGCAGCCGCCACCACTGCGGTGATGGGCGACACGATGCTCATGGTGCCGACGGCCAGCCCGTGATAGAGCAACATGATTCCCACTGCCCCGCCCAATCCGCCGAGGGCGCCAAACCCCAGTGCGCGCCATGTGGGGCCGTCAGCGGGCACCAGCCACACTGCGACGGCGAGCACGCTGAGGCCTAGTAGTTGCGAGCTGAACGTGACCGTGACGGTGGACACCTTGCGGGTGGCTTTACCACCGCAAAAGTCTGCACAGCCGTAAACAATGGCCGACGCAACGGCCAGGAACAGTCCCAACGGCTTACGAACCCGAGGCTGACACGTCCACCACAATGGCCCGGTGGTCGCTGAACGTGAGTTCCACGGCCGCCGTGGCCACCACCGACGGGAACCGCTCGTGCGGGTCATCGAGTAGCACATGATCGAGCTGGAGTCGTGGTGATGGACTGGGAAACGTGGCATGACCCGACGCCAGTGCCTGCCACCGGCCGAACACTCCGGGGATGGGGGCAGGCAGGTTGAAGTCACCCAGCAAGATGCGTGGGCTCGGCAGCGAAGACAATCCCCGAACCAGGCGACGGAGTTGCCACACGTTCCAGCCCGGCACAAACGACAGGTGCGCGGACGCCACCGTACACACGCCCCACGGTGCGTCAACCACTGCCGCCACACAAACTCGCGGCTCGTCGTCGATGAACATCCAACGATTGACACCCGGTATGAAGACCGGCGCTCGCCACGGAAACGCCTTGAGCACAATCACGTGCCACGATTGCACCGGCCAGGTGGTGATGAGGCCGGTGCCGTAGGACGTGGATATGCGCTCGACTCCCCTCAGATCATGTCCGCTGGCAAAGTCCAACCCGGTGGCTGCGCTCCACACCCCGCCGGGCTCACCCAGAATGGCCGGAACGAAGCGCCAATACACGTCGCCTTGTATCTCCTCGGCGAGTGCGGACGCTACCGCCGCCGTCTGGTCCACTCCGGCGCTGCGCGGCTGCATACGGTCCACTTCCTGCATGGCCAGCACGTTGGGACGCAACGCCGTCAGCGCTGCCAGCATTCTGGCCGTATCCACCGCACCGTCTTGCAGTGATCGACCGTGGAGCAGATTGCTGGTCACCAGCCGCGAACTCATCGGCACCTCGCCCGGCGCGTCGATGCAACCTGGGCAACACCGGGGTGGTTGTGCATGGGCTGACGGTACATTCCAACCATGGGTGCAGCGCTCGCATTGGATCTACTGAG
>JANYHQ010000653.1 GCA_025358985.1 Acidimicrobiales bacterium | reverse complement strand
GCCTCGGCTACCCCACTGGCAGCAAGCATCGAGGCCAGTTGTTCAATCGGTGCCAGGAGTACTTGGGCGTCGGCTGACCGACCACTGATCAACGCTGTCTGCATCTGGAGGGCGTTGGTGGCCAGCACGCCAATCGGGCCGGTCTCACCGGCCAAGAGCTGCGCATCAGACGCAATATCGGTGCCGATCGTGAAATCGAGGGACAGCAGAGCCGCGGTGTATGCGGCGGCGAGGAGAAGCACCGCTCGTTGCGGATCGCGTCGGCCGATACGGGCTGCTTCGGCCCGGAGAAGCTCGCACGCATCACGTGGGGGTCCTGCGAATGTCATGTAGGACCCCAGCAGAAACGTTGCATCAGCATGCATGAGTTGGTCCGAAGTGGCCGCCAGGATACTTCGCGTGATGCTCGCTACGGTTGACGGTCGGCCCGCGTCGGAGAAGCATTTGGCGGCAGATAACCACCGTCGTTCGCGTCCGAGTGAATCCGTACTCAGGTCACCGGCTCGTTTGAATAGATCGGCTGCCACCATCACTGCGTTGTGGCTGCGAGCGTTGGTGGCAACTGCTTCCAGCGAAGCAGCAATTACCTCGTTTGGTCCGGTGGCGCTTTCGCCAAGATGCCAGGCCCCGCGTGCTGGTTGCTCCGGCCACCACGCATCGGCCAGCGCTGAATGAACTGTTCGTCGTAGTGCAGGCGATGCCGACGAGTACACCACCAATCGCACCAGCGGGTGCACGAACGTGACTGAATCACTAGTGACACTTATGAGTTCGTGATTTTCCGGCGCCGCCAGCACGTCGGGCTGGTGGCCCAATGCGCGCAGAGCAGTATGGAGCACGCCAACGTGGCCAGACCCGTGTGCGGCCACCACTATCATTGCCTCGCGTTCGTCGTCGGCGAGGGCTGAGATCCGGTGGCCGAACGCTTGCGTGATGGCGGCACCGACAGGCGGGAAGGGTGGCAGTGCACTGGTGGCGGCGCGTTCCGAAGTGCTGAGCCCGCGCGCGATCTCTAAGACCGCCAACGGATTGCCAGCCGTCGCCTCGAACAGGCTCTCTGCGACGCTTGGTACGACTTGGTGTGGTGCGAGGAGATGATCCACTTCCGACGCTGACAGACCGCCAATGTGCATCTGGGCCAAGTCGGCAGTGAGCAGTGGGGAAGCGGCGCCGATGCGGACGGCGGCCAGAACGACAACATGCTCGTTGCCGATTCGGCGGGCGATGTAGAGGAGCATCTCCGCACTCGCATGGTCCAGCCACTGCGCATCGTCGACGACCAGCACGACCAAGCGCACCCCAGCCGATGCCGCGACTACCGCGCCGAACGCGGCCCTGCACAACGGCATGGGTCCTGCTGCACCAGGTTGAGCGGTCATCAGCGCTTCCAGGACCCGCCTGGCTTCACCCTCGAGCACGTCCAGCCCGTCCAGCAGTGGCCCGAAAAGGTCGATGGCGGCCGCATACGCAAGATGGGATTCCGCTTCCACCGCTCGCATACTCACCACCACGCTGCCCACCGGCACCATCGTGGCAACCGTGTGGAGCAAGGTGCTCTTACCGATGCCCGCATCGCCCACCAAAACCAGTGCCTGACCCGATCCGGAAGCAGCCAGGTTAATGGCCCGTTGGAGTTCCGCGAGCTCGTGGTGTCGGCCCGAGAGGAGATGTCCGCCCGACGCAAACGACATCGCCGAACCCTACTCGGGTCGCCCACAAAGGGTGGTTTCCCCTATCGCAGTTGGCATCGGAGTCACTCAACATCGTTGCAGCACCCATCCATCATCTCGTCACCACCCGTCGGAGGACCCATGAGCTCGAATGAACCGGACCCACGAACCCACCGGTCGGCGCGCTGGCCCAGGCGTGGTGTAATAAGCCTGGGCGCCGGTTTTCTGGTGATGTTTCTCACGGTGAATGTTGCGTTCCTTGCGCCGGTGGCGTTGGCTGCCAAAAAGGCGAAGCCGAACAAGACAAAGATCGTCTCAAGTGGACCTGTGACCATCAGGATGGATGTCGACGTCAAGGTCGGGTACGCCGATGAACCAACTTCCAGCCAAGTGGATACCTTCAAACTCGCAGGCGAGTACCGGGTGGCGTCATTCCCGCAGGCGTTGTCGAGAGCCGTGCCATGGACAAACATCAACGCGGTGGCCACCGCCACCCACACC
>JANYHQ010000613.1 GCA_025358985.1 Acidimicrobiales bacterium | reverse complement strand
CATCCACTTGGCGTCTTCGGGCGGTACGAAATGCACGGTGCCGCGCATCGGCCAGGTCCGCAGGATGAGGCGATCGGCGGTGGCCTGTTCGATGTCTGCAACCGTGGACCCGGGGATACGCACCCCAAAGGACCAGTGGGCGCTGGCCAGATCCTGGGCCTGCATGGCGCCGAACCACGTGACGATGCCATGGGGCGTGCGAACTGCCGGTGGCCCCAGCAGCAGACTGGCCACCCGCAGCGGCAGCACATCCTCGCTACGCACTGTTGGCATCACACGTTCTCCGGCAGCAACCGGGCCAGATTCTCGAAACAGAAGTACAGGGCGGGGATGAACACCACCACGAATATTACGGAGTAGCCGAGGGCGCGGGCCACCAATTGACGGCGGTGACGCAGTGCAATCCACGCCACCATCCATATAAGCGCGCATATGATAGCCCACATCACCGTCTCCGACCACACTCGGATAGGACCGCGTAGGAGAGAGAACCCGAATTGGGAACTGTCAGTACGGCGACCGTCCAGGCTGAGAGCATCTCCCTCGCTGTCGACCGGACCGGACCCTGGTGCCACTGTGGGCACGGTGGCAACAGTGGGGGACGTGGATGTGGTGACCACTGTGGTGGAAGGAAACAGTGTGGTGTCTGGCGTGGTGACGGGTGCCGCAACGGTGGTGGGCGCTACGGTGGTGATGGACGGGTCCTGGGCCACAACTTCGGTGTCGCCCTCCACCGCCTCACCCACCAGCGTGGCCAAGATCACCATGCGTTGGCTGGCCGAATAGCGCGGATTGCAGGTGGTGAGGGTGAGCGTGTTGAGGCCTGGGATGGGTCGCAGCACTTCGCTGGCGGATGGCTTCACGATGATGGTCTTCATCACGTCGTAGCGAAACCATCCGTTTGTTTTCAGTGAAAACACAAAGATCGGATCGCCCGGGCGCATCTCATCCATCCGAAAGAACGGGCCACCATAGGTGGTGCGATGCCCGGCAATGGCCACGTTGCCCGGCTCACCTGGCAGCGGGGTCCCACCGTAATGCCCCGGACCTTTCCGTAACGCCTCCACCGATGTCCCTTCCACCAGGTACTTCTTGAGACTGATGCGAGGCACCACGATCTGACCGATGGCGTCACCGTCTCGCAACGCCAGGGCCTTGGTCCGAGCATGACTCACCAACTCCGGGCCCGTGGTGGTGGGCGCCGGAGCCAAAGACGTGGTGGGCAACTGCACCGTGGACGGGTCGGTATCAGCGGGCGCCGCCATCGTGGTCGACACTGGGGCAACGGTGGGCCCCGTGAGGGCATCCGGAATGCTCGGCAGTTGGATGCCATCGGCCGCCAACCGGGCCTCCACCGCCGACCCCAACTGATCCTGAGAACGGGCGGTGGCGATCCCCGTACCCCACAGCTGGTATCCCACGAACAGCAGCAACAACACGCCGGTGGTGATCAACGTGCGACCCACCCCGCCCACCACACGTCTCACCATCCCCCCAGTATCGAGCCTTTCGACACCCCCCTTGAGCCATAGAGATGGCCACCGGGGGCTGCTGATGCGGGAGGACCGGTAGCCTGGCCTCATGAGCGTCGCCGACGACGTCCAACTAGCCCCCGTCAAGATGACGGCGCCGCCTGCGGGGACGGTGCCCGAGGTGACGGTGGCGATGCGCTCGGTGGTGGCCGTGCTGGGGGTGTTTCCGGCGCTGTCCGGGCTGGATCTCCAAGCCGGGTCGGGTGAAGTGGTGTTGCTCCGGGGACCGAATGGGGCTGGCAAGACCACGGTGCTGCGGGCCTGTGCTGGCTTGGTGCCCATCCAGCGTGGTGATATCTCCGTTCTCGGCTGTGACCTGCGTAAAGACCGCCGCTCGGTGCGTCGCCGTATCGGGCTTCTGGGTCACGCCACGTCGTTATACGAGGACCTCACGGTGGAACAGAACGTCCGCTTCGCCGTTCGAGCGGCCGCCGGTGATGTGGACCGTATTCCGGCGGCATTGGAGCGACTCGATGTCGGGGGTCGACTGCGCACATTGGGAGTGATGCATCTGTCGGCAGGTCAGCGGCGACGGGTGGCGCTGGCGGCGCTGGTGGCCCGTGGTCCTCGGTTGTGGTTGCTCGATGAGCCCCATGCCGGACTCGACCCCGACGGCCGCGATCTCCTTGACGAGGTCATCAGCGAAGCCGCCGCCGCTGGCACCACAGTGCTGCTGGCCTCCCACGATGTGGACCGGGCCACTCGCATTGCGTCCCGGGTGGTGCTCATCACCGGCGGCCGTGTGGTCACCGACTCAGTAGGTGATCACCATGTTTCGTGATGCCCTCCTTGTCCTGGGTAAAGACCTCCGCATAGAGGCGCGGGCCAAGGTCACCCTTCGCCAGGTGGCACCGTTCGTGGTCACCGTGATGGTGCTGTTCGCGTTTGGGCTGGACCGGGTACTGGTCCGTGACGCCAACGTGGCCGACACCGTCACCGACAGTGTGCCCGCCGCCTATGTGGTGCCCGGCCTCATCTGGCTGACGCTGCTGTTTGCGCTGCTGCTGGTGGTGTCTCGAAGTGTGTCCATTGAGGAAGAAGACGGTGCCGGCGATGCACTGCGGCTGTCGGGCCTCGACCCTGCCGGGATCTTTCTGGGCAAGGCGGGCGCCATCGTGGTGCAGTTGGTGGCATTGGAGCTGCTCCTCGTCCTTGGCTCCATGCTGTTCTTCCAGGCCCGCCTCCATGCCCCGCTCCTGCTGCTCAGTGCCACCGCGCTGGCCACCGTGGGCATGGCGGCCGTGGGCACCTGCTACGGGGCATTGTCATCGGGGTTGCGATCGCGTGAGACGCTTTTGCCCGTGCTCGTCATGCCCGTGGTGGCCCCCGTTGTGCTGGCTGCGGTTCAGGCGTGGCAGTTGGCACTGGTGGGAGAAGTTGGTGATGGCTGGCCGTGGGTGCGACTCTTGATCGTGTTCGCAGTTGTGTATGTGTCATTCGGAGTGCTGGCCTACGGCGCTCTCCTGGAGGAGTCATGAGGACCACGGCAACGATGCAGACCTCAGGAGTGCAGACCTCAACGGTGCAAACCTTGAGTTGGCTCACCGGTTTGGCCGCCGGTGCGTCCCTGGCGCTGCTCACCGTCTTGGGTCTATTCGTCACCCGGCCCGACGAGGTCCAAGGCGAGGCCGTGCGCTTGTTGTATGTGCACCCTGCTACTGCGTGGGTGGCCTATATGGCGTTTGCCGTCACCTCGCTGGCCGGGTTGTTGTGGTTGTGGCCGCGTACCCGCAAGCCGCTCTGGGATCGCATCGCCGGCGCGTCAGCATCCATTGGGGTGGTGTTCACCGGCCTCACACTGGTGCTGGGATCTCTCTGGGGTCGGGCCACCTGGGGGTTCTGGTGGGTATGGGATGCGCGGGGCACCAGCACACTGTTGCTGTTCCTGCTGTATGCGGGCGTGGTGGCCCTTCGCTATGTACCCGCCACACGCGATGCCCGGGCTCGTCGTACCGCCATAGGGGCGTTGATTGCGTTCATCGATGTGCCGCTGGTGCACTTCAGTGTGAAGTGGTGGAAAACGCTGCATCAAGAGGCTTCGGTGTTACAGCCGAGCGGTGTGCAAATTCATGGTCTGCAGTTGTTCACCATGCTGTTCAGCTTTGTGGCGTTCTCGTTGGTGTACGCATGGCTCATGATCCAGCGCACCCGCCTGGCCCGCTGGGAGGACGAGTTGGAGGCCGGTGGACTCGATGCGGCCATCGTGGCCCGTCAATCCGAAGGGTCCCAGCACCTCATCGGCGCCACGTCATGACCAACGGATACGTCATTGCCGGATGGGTGGCCACACTTGCGTCCCTTGCTATGTACGCATATCGTATGGTCGTGCGGTCGCGAGTGGTGGCGGCTCGTCTGATGGCAATACACGATGAGGCTGGCGACGCATGACAGGCAAACGACCCATAGTGGCCGTCTTGGCCATTGTGTCGGCCTTGGGGTTTGTGGTCGTCAAGGGCCTCGGCAATGCCACCGTGTACTTCCGCGAGGCGGATGTCGCCGTCGCCCAACGCGCCAATCTCGGCACCAAGCGTTTCCGTATCGAGGGGATCGTCATGCCCGGTTCCATCCTCAAGAACGGCAAGGACACGCGTTTCACCATCGAACAAAACGGTGTGGATGTGGCCATCACCCATCAGGGTGATCCGCCTGAGTTGTTTCAACCCAACATCCCGGTGGTGCTGGAAGGGCATTTCACTTCGGCTACCGGGCCAGTGGTGTTCGAGAGCGATCGCATCTTGGTGAAGCACACCAATCAGTACCGACAAAAGAACCCGGACCGTGTTTCCAAGTACACCATCCCGAGTTCGTAGAATCGTCAGGCTTCCGTGACAGCGCAGTTCGGCATCTTCGGTGTTCTCATCGGCTTCGCAGCCTGCGTACTGGGCGCGTCCGGTATGGCGGTGGGCGTAGTTCGTCAACGTCCCACCATCACGTTGTTTGCCATGAAGTTCGTACCGTATGTACTCATTGGGTCCGTGGTGGCCGTGGCGGCAATGGAAACGGCGTTGCTGCGCCACGATTTCTCGTTGGCTTACGTGGCCAAGAACAACGCTCTGTCCACCCCACTGGCGTACACCATTGCCGGAATGTGGTCGGCGTTGGAAGGCAGCATTTTGCTGTGGGGGCTCATCCTCAGCTTGTACATCACCATTGTGTGGCGCCGCTTCAAGGCCCGTCGTACAGACCCGTTGGTGGCCTGGGCGTTGATTGTGATGTTGGCCGTGGCCGCATTCTTCTTTGCGTTGATGCTGGGCCCCGCCAACCCGTTCAAGACACTGGCATTTCCGCCGCTGGATGGCACCGGCCCCAATCCGCTGTTGCAGAACCACATCCTCATGGCGTTCCATCCACCCATCCTTTATACGGGGTACGTGGGGTTCACCGTGCCGTTCGCCTTCGCGGTGGCGGCGCTGGCAACCGGTCGTCTCGGTGAAGGATGGCTACTGGAGACCAGGCGCTGGACGCTCATTGCCTGGGGTGCCCTCACGTTGGGCATCGTGCTCGGTGCGTGGTGGAGCTACGAGGTACTGGGCTGGGGTGGGTTCTGGGGTTGGGACCCGGTGGAGAACGCGTCATTTCTGCCCTGGCTCACCGGCACCGCCTATATCCACTCGGTGTTGGTTCAAGAGCGTAGGGGGATGCTGCGAGTGTGGAACCTGTCGCTGGTGTGCGCCACGTTCTCGCTCACCATTTTGGGTACGTTCCTCACCCGGTCCGGGGTCATCCAAAGCGTGCATGCATTCTCGGACTCCAACATCGGACCGTGGCTGTTGACATTCTTCGCCGTCATCGTGGCGGTGTCGGTGGGGCTCATTGGATGGCGGGGCGACCGTCTCCGTTCGCCGGGGGCCATCGACTCGCCTCTGTCGCGTGAGGGTGGTTTTCTGGCCAACAACGTGCTGTTCGGGGCGTTCGCGTTCGTCATCTTGCTGGGCACCGTGTTCCCTCTCGTGGTGGAGGCGTGGAACGGCGACCAACTCAGTATTGGCGAGCCGTACTTCAACTCCATGGCCCGCCCCATTGGGGTGGCAATGCTGTTTCTCATGGCGGTGGCCCCGGCGTTGCCGTGGCGCAAAGCCAGTGGAGAACTGTTGCGGACCCGGTTGCAATGGCCCATGGTGGCCGCCACCGCGGTGGTGGTGGCATGCGCCGCAGCAGGTTTGCGCGGCGCATGGACGCTGCTCACCTTTGCCTTGGGGGCCTTTGCTGGCGCCGCTGCGCTTCGCCAACTGGTGCTTGGCGTGCGCAATGCACGACGCCAAGGTCGCAGTGCACTGGCGGGGTTCATCGGTCGAGCAAATGGCGGCATGGTGGTGCACATTGGAGTGGTGTTGGTGGCGGTGGCCATCGCTGCCAGCGGTTCGTACGGCTCATCAGCGCGCTTAGTGCTCAAGCCGGGGGAGTCCGCCATGGTAAGTGGACATAAGATTGAGTTCCTGGGTATCAAGGATCAAACCCTGGCCGGTGGACGCACTCGCACCGTGGCCCGCATCCGTACCGACGGCGACCGTATCGACGAACCCGCCATCACCCGTTTCTCCGCTGCCGGTACCCCCATCGGCACACCATCGGTGCGTACCGGTCTGCGCTACGACCTCTATTTCACCCTTGCCAAACTGCCTATTGTCGACGGTGGCGCCGCCGTCATCGGCGTCAAGGTGCAGCCCATGATTGTGTGGCTGTGGGTGGGCGGTCTCATCATGGCCATCGGTACGGCCCTGGCCATCGTCCCCGGACGGCGTACCCGTCGCCCCACCGATCCGTCCACCGTGGGCTCCAGCGACGATGACCGCCTCCTGGTGGGGGCTGGAGCGGGGAGATGAAACGCTGGGGCGCGCCCCGCATCGCGGCGGTCAGTGTGGGGCTCATCATGGTGTTGCTCATTGGGGTGTTGGCTACCCGCCGCAATGCCATGGAACGCCAACGCTCCAGTCCTCTGGTGGGCCGGGTGGCTCCCGAAGTGGCGGGGCCTGATCTGCTCAATGGTGGCCGAGCCCGATTGTCGGATGGGGCGGGTAAATGGATACTGGTCAACTTCTTTGCCTCGTGGTGTGTGCCGTGCGCCAAGGAGCATCCGGAGTTGGTGAAGTTTGCCGCCGCCCACCAGGCCAGCGGTGAAGTGAGCATCTTTGCGGTGGTGTTCGAGGATCAGCCCAAAGGAGTGAAGGCGTTCTTCGCCAAACGCGGTGGTGGTTGGCCGGTGGTGGATGAGCCTCGGGCGGCGGTGGACTACGGGGTCACCGGTGTGCCCGAGTCGTTCCTCATTGCTCCCAACGGAGTGGTGGTGGGAAAGCTCACCGGCGGTGTCCGCCTGGCATCACTGGAAACAACACTGGCCAGGTTCAAGGCGGCGTACGCGGCCGCCAACGCCTCCACCACGGTGGCCCCATGATCCGCCGATGGGCACTGCCCGCTGTGCTGCTCATCGTTATAGTAGGCGCGCTTGGTTTCTCGGCACGAGATATCGGCCGACCGCCTACGGCTGAAGAGCGGGCTCAGTCCATTGCGTCCCGGGTCAAATGCCCAGTGTGCAATGGGCTTTCTGTGCAGCAGTCAGAGGCGGGCCTGGCCCGCACCATCTACGCCGAGATCTTGCGGCAGGTGCAGTCCGGGCGTAGTGATGCTCAGGTCACGCAGTACATCGTCGATACGTATGGACGCGAGCAACTCACCCGGCCCGACGCGTCCGGTATCGGCTCCATCGTGTGGATTGCGCCAGTGGTGTTGGTGGTGTTGTCGCTGGCTGGATTGGCGGCGGCGTTTCGGCGCTGGCGACCGTCAGGTTCACGTACGCCGTCTGATGCCGACCGCGCATTGGTGCAACGGGCGCTGCGTCGCGAGGGTGGTTCATGAGCGCATCGGGTACGCGTCTGGACGACCTGGGACAGTGGGAGGAGCAACGCCGCTTTCTGTTGCGGTCACTCGACGATTTGGAGCGCGAGCGCGCTGCCGGCGACATCGACGATGACGACTACGAAGCGCTGAAGGCCGACTACACCGACCGGGCGGCCGACGTCATCCGCCGGATCGAAGGGGGCGTGGCCGAGGTGGAAGCCAGCGCCACTGTGCAGCGGGCCAAGGTCCCAGCATGGCGCCGTCCGCTCATCGCCGTTGCGGTACTGGCGGTGGCGGTGGGATCGGGGGTGCTGGTGGCCCGCTCGGCGGGGGAACGCGAAGCGGGACAGGTCATCACCGGCGGCACTGGCGGTTTGGCTCCTGGTCAGAAACGCATCGCCGACTTGCTCACCCGGGCCCGTGACGCCACTCGCGCTGGTGATCCACTCACCGCCATCGAGTCCTACGACCAAGTCACCAAGTTGGACCCCACCATTGCCGAGGCTTGGACGTACGGGGGTTGGCAGTTGCGCATAGTGGCCACGCAGGCGGCCGAGGCGCAGAAGCCATCGCTGCTGGCAGGGGCCAAGCGTCGCCTGCAGGAGGCCATCCGCCAAGACCCGGCCTATCCCGACGCGTACGCATTTCTGGCGGTGATCTCGTTACGCGATGAAAACAACCCGAAGTTGGCCAAAGGGTATTTGGAACAGCTCGACAAGCTCACTCCCGGCCCAGACGTGATGGCCCTCACTGCTGGCATCCGCACCGAAGTGGGCCTCCCCCCGGTTGCGGCCACCACCACCATCAAGGGCTAAATCCCCAGGGCACCTGCCCCACCCCATCGAGTGGAGCAAGGATTGCGGTGACCGCAGTGTGGGCTCCACTCGATGGGATGGGTGGTCCCGGGCCCCCGCCCCGCCACGTCGAGTGGAGCAAGGATTGCGCTGACTGCAATGTGGGCTCCACTCGATGACATGGGTGGGCGCTGGGGCGAGGGGGTCAGCGGCCGAGGGTGGCGTGGGGGTGGGACTCCGTGAGGCCGGCGTTGGTGATGCGGACGAAGCGGGCATTGGCCTTGAACTCCGTCAACGTGGACGCATTGACGTAACTCATCGAGGAGCGCACGCCGGCCATCAGCTTGTACACCAATTGCACCACGCTGCCCTTGTACGGCACCACGCCCTCCACCCCCTCAGGCGCACGCTGTTCGAAGTACTCCTCGTCCACCTCGGTACCATCACGCAACGCCCGACGCTCCAACGCCTCGAACGATGCCATCCCCCGGACCCGCTTCACCAAACCGTGCGGTGACTGCTCAATCTCTCCCGGCGACTCTTTGGTACCGGCAAACATGGACCCCATCATCACCGTGTCGGCACCGGCGGCCAAGGCCTTGGCAATGTCCCCACTGGTGCGGATGCCACCGTCACCAATGATGGGCACGTCCAACCCGGAGCAATCGCTGATGGCCGTCAACTGCGGCACCCCCACTCCGGCCACGATGCGGGTGGTACACACGCCACCGGGACCCACTCCAACCTTCACCGCGTCCGCCCCCGCCCGCACCAGATCCTCGGCTCCCAACCGTGTGGCCACGTTGCCGGCGATGAGATCCGTTCCGGGGAACTGGCGCTTCAACGCCATACACGTGTCGATGGCATGGTCGGAGTGACCGTGGGCGATATCGAGCACCAGCACGTCCACTCCCGCTTCCACCATGGCCCGGGCCCGGATGAGCGCATCGCGGTCGGTACCCACGGCTGCCCCCACCGCCAGGCCCTCACCCTTGACCTTGGCAATCTGGGCCGCCTGCTGATCCACCGTGAGGAACCGATGGATCATGCCCATGCCCCCCATCCGACCCAGCGCCATGGCCATCTCCCACTCACATACCGTGTCCATGTTGGCCGCCACAATCGGCAAATCCAGGCTGATATTGCGGGTGATCTGGGTGCGCAGGCTCACATCGGAGCGGCTACGTACGGCCGACCGGGCAGGAACGATGAGGACATCGTCGAACGTGAGTCCGAGGCGGACATCGTCGAGGTTCATAGCGGCACTCCGCATCTAGGCCATCAACGCCGACCGGGAGTTTCCCGGCGCTCAGGCCGGTAGAGCACCCTATGCGACATCGCCTTCCCGGTTGACCAATACGGGTAGGGGTCGTGGGAAAGTAAGTGGGTGAGCTTCTTCGACCGGAACCGTAAGGCACTGTCGCAACGGGGCATCGATCCCAAGCGTCTGCCCCCCGGGCAGTACTTCACGGACCGTTTTCCGGTGCTACACGTGGGCGACGTACCGAAGTACGACGACCTGGCGGAGTGGGACATTTCGGTGGCCGGCCTGGTGGAGCGACCGCTGCGTCTCAGTTGGGAGCAGCTGTTGGCCCGCCCGTCGGTGGAGATCACCACCGACATTCACTGCGTCACCAAATGGTCGAAGTTCGACACGCTGTGGAAGGGATACTCCCTCATCGAGTTGTTGAACGAAGCGGGCATCCGTAGTGATGCCACCCATGTGATGTTTCACTGCGAGTTCGGCTACACCGCCAACCTGCCCCTGGCCGACATCATGGAGCCCAACGTGGCGTTGCTGGCCTATGAGTTCAACGGTGAACCGTTGGAGGGCCAGCACGGATTTCCGCTGCGCGCTCTGGTGCCGCACCTTTACCTGTGGAAGTCCGCCAAGTGGATCCGTTCCATCGAACTCATGGCTGGCGACAAGCCGGGCTTTTGGGAGCGCAACGGCTATCACATGTACGGCGACCCGTTTCTGGAGCAACGGTTCTGGGGTGACGGATCGTGAGTTCGCCCGGCCAACGGTGGCGTCTGGCTGCGGTGGCCGCTGACGATGCATCGGTCCCGGGGGGCGATGAGCCGGGCCGGGTAGCAGCGTGGGTACGCAGTATCGCCCATCGTGACAACGCGTGGGCCCGTCGGTGGTTTGGTGGGGTGGGCGGCGCATTGGTGCTGGCTTTGTTGGTGGGGTTCGTGGGTCGTGAGTCCGAAGCACTGCGTAGTGCCGTGTTCCCTGTGGTCACCATTGCGGTGTTGTCACTGGGACTGCTGACGCTGGGACGCTATGTACGCATATCGGTTGGTACGTACCGACGGCTGGCGTTGGTGTCAGTGGTGTTGCTGGCTTTTATCATCATCACTGGCTCGGCGGTACGGCTCACCGGCTCCGGGTTGGGCTGTACAGACTGGCCCACTTGTAACGGTGGCAAAATTGTGCCGCAAAGTGGTTCGCATGCGTGGATCGAGTTTGGCAACCGCTTGGTTACGGACTTCTGCGTATTGGCTGCTGCCATTGCGGCGTTG
>JANYHQ010000608.1 GCA_025358985.1 Acidimicrobiales bacterium | reverse complement strand
AAGCGTTGATCGAACCGTTCAAACGAGGATTTTTCACCAGCTTGCTGAATCCAAAAGGGGTGCTGTTCTTCTTGGCCTTCCTCCCGAAATTCTTACCGGTAAAGGGACCGAGAAATGTGGCGGCATTTGGTCTGGGTCTCACGTTTTGCGCACTCGCTGTAGTGATCTACGGCGGTTACTCACTTGCCGCCGGAGTACTGCGCGACAAACTGGCGAAACCCTCGACGTTTGTAGTGTTGCGATGCATCTGCGGCATCGTGTTCATCGGGCTCGCAGCGTCATCGTTGCATCAAGCAGTAGCCGCCTGAAACACCGTCGCTCGTGGACGTCCACCCCGAACGTTAGCTTGAGATTGTGGGATTGCGCCGTGAGCTTGAATTCATGCATGCGGTTGCTGACGAAGCCAGCCTGGTGGCCATGGAGTTCTTCGCCACTGGTGCGAAGGTACACGAGAAGCCGGATGGTTCTCCCGTTACAGAAGCGGATCTGGCGGTCGAGGACCTCATTCGCAAGCGGATAGCTGAGCAATTTCCTGAAGATGCCATTGTCGGCGAGGAGTTCGGATCCCTCGGCGACGCTCAAAGAGTGTGGATTGTCGATCCAATCGATGGAACTTCTTACTTCACGAAGTCGGATCCAAATTGGCGTGTTCAGTTGGCGTTGCAGGTCAACGAACAACTGGAGCTCGCAGTGGTGGCCGCTCCCGCTTTGGGGCTGCGGTGGTGGGCTCAGCGGGGAGAGGGTTCGTTCGAGGCTCTCTGGGCGGCGGGTCGTGCTCACCCAACAAGATTGCGAGTTTCGATGCATCCCGAACTCGCAGGTTCGCTGGTTGCGTGCTTTCCCGCAGCGTCGAGAACTCGTCTGCCAGCAGCATGCGGTGGGACGCCTCAGAGCCCACTTCCACTCGTCGAGTTGGTCCGCGGGGAGATTGACGCATTTGTAGCGGAAGGGTTCTATGTGTGGGACCACGCGCCTTGGATTCTGCTCGTGCACGAGGCTGGTGGAAGGTTCACGGATCGACACGGTTCCAACTCCGGTGCCCATGGAGGAGGGGTCTACTCAAATGAACCGTTGCACTCTGAGCTCGTCAGATCACTTGGGTGTCCACAATAGTTACAGACCACATCTATAGACAACTGTGACGATGGCCAAGTCGTGGCCAAGTCGTGGCCAAGTCTGGGGCGAGTGTGGACGAGAGGCAGACTCGTGGACCTGAGGCGGTGCTGCTGGACGCCACAAACGTGCTGGACGTCCACACTTGATGTTCGACGTCAGGCGAGGGCGGCGGTGAACTCGTCGAGTTTGGTGGTGTGTTCCCACGTGAAGGCGGGGTCGTTGCGGCCGAAGTGACCGTAAGCCGCCGTCTTTTGGAAGATGGGGCGACGCAGGTCTAGGTCACGGATGATGGCGGCGGGGCGCAGGTCGAAGGTGTGATGCACGGCCGCTTCGATCTTGGCCGGGTCCACCGTGGCCGTACCGAAGGTTTCCACCATGAGCGACACCGGCCGGGCCACGCCAATGGCATATGCCACCTGAACTTCGCAGCGATCAGCAGCACCCGAGGCCACCACATGCTTGGCCACCCATCGGGCGGCGTAAGCAGCCGAGCGATCCACCTTGGAAGGATCCTTGCCGCTGAACGCTCCACCACCATGACGAGCGGCACCGCCGTAGGTGTCCACGATGATCTTGCGACCGGTGAGGCCAGTATCAGCGTGAGGACCGCCGAGTACGAAGTTGCCGGTGGGGTTGGACAAGAACCGATAGGCATCGGCCTGGAACTGCTCGGGAATGCTCGGCTTCACCACATGCTCCATGAGGTCGATATGGAGTTGACGTTCCAGGTTTACCCCCGGTGCGTGTTGGGTGGAGATCAACACCGTTTGCAACGTCACCGGGCGACCGTCGGAGTAATCGAACGTCACCTGCGTCTTGCCATCCGGCCGAAGGTATGCGAGCGTACCGTTCTTGCGCACGGCGGTGAGGCGCTCGGCCAAGCGGTGGGCCAGCCAGATCGGCAGCGGCATCAGATCAGGAGTTTCGTTGGTGGCGTAGCCGAACATCATGCCCTGATCGCCCGCCCCCTGGGTATCGAGGTAGGCGTCGATGTCGTGTTCAGTACGGGCTTCGAAAGCCTTGTCCACTCCCATGGCAATGTCGGGTGACTGCTCGTCGATTGACGTG
>JANYHQ010000597.1 GCA_025358985.1 Acidimicrobiales bacterium | reverse complement strand
TTGCCCTCTTCGATGGCTTGCGCCAAACGAACCTCATCGTCTTTGGTCAGCAACGGGTACTGACCGATGTCGGTGAGGTAGAGCCGGACGAGGTCTTCCTCGTCGCGTTCGACTCGTTCCTTGGCCACGTGGATTCCTTGTTGAAACTGAAGAGGAGGGACTGGAGTTACGGTGACATCGTTGGGATCGGCGTGAACGTTGGGCACGCCATACCCCAGAAGTGATGAGTCCTGCAAGGATACTTGGATGACGCCTGGTTCAGGAACAGTTTATCCGGAGGGGGTTGGCACCCCCGCCGATGTAGAGATCACCCTGGTCACCATGGTGTTTGACGCCTCCGACGCCGCTCGTTTGGCCGCACTCCTCAGCCAGTACGTGGTGACCACTCGAAAAGTCGCAGGATGCCGAAATGTGGACCTCTGCGCCTCGCTGGGCACCGCCGACCGGTTTGTGGTGATCGAGAAGTGGGAGTCACCGTCGGCTCATATCGCCCATTTCGACTCAAGCGCCAACGAAGCGTTTGCCGCATCGCTCGGCCCCGTACTGCGCGCTGCTCCGCAAGTGGACATGTTGGAGTCGATCAGCGCTCACGACCTGGCCTGACTCAAGCCCGGGAGGCCACCGTTTCGCCGCAGGCGATGACGATGTCCGACCACCCCAGGGACTCGGCCGTCCAGAGATGTTCGAACACCCGGTCGGTGGCATCGGTGAACCCGTGACGATTGCGGAAGCTGTAGAGCCGCCGCTGCCGCTGGGCGGGCAATCCCACCCGGGCGCAGCGCCCCACGGTGTACACGTCCCAGGCGGCGCGTTGCGCCAACGTGAGCTTGGCCTCGGCGGGGGCATCGGCAAATGAGGGCAAGCGCATGTCCCACGCTCGAAACAGGGGCCCGCCCACATTGGCCAGCACCGTCTGGTCACCCAGGTGACGGGGGATGCGGGGATCCTCGAAAGCGCCACCTTCCACATCGAGGGTGACCGGGTCGGCCGACACCACATTGACGCGCAACAGCGGGGTGGTTTCGTCCACCTCCACGATGATTGGTTCATCGGCACCGAAGCCCACCAGCGTGGCTGCTTGGTTGATGAGTTCGCCAATGCGCACAGCATCGTAAGTGCACAGTACGTAGTGATCGGGGGTGACGGAGACCTTGGCCATGTCGATGCGCCTTCAGTCCGTGGTGGTGGGGGCGAACGCGTCGCCGATGGACCCTGGACCAGTAACGCCACCGGCAGCCACCAACAGCGTTTCCAGCTTGGCCTGATGACGAGCGGCGCGCTCCACATCATCAGCGGTGAGGATCATCGATTGCAACAGCATCTCACCGTCGCGCCAGTCGGCAATGTCGTCGGCAATGGCGAAGTCCAGGCTACGGATGGTGGGGGCATCGGTGATGGTGGACGTGTTGTTGCGATGGTAGGTATAGGCGGCCATGAGGTGCGGCACCAGAACCCGGTAGACCCCCACCAGTTTCTCGATGGTCAGGGACGGATCGGTGGGGTCCGTGAGCGCCGCCATGAAGGTGACCATCTCGTCATTGGCGGGTTTGGTGAGCCGCTCCGGGTTCATCTCGCGTAGTTCCGGCAGGCGCTTGTGCCACAGCTCGGCATGCCAGGCGTGGTGGTAGCAGTGGGTACCGAGGCGGAGCTTGACATCGAGCTCGGGCACGGTGGCCACCCACCCGCCGAGCGCTTCGAACAGACGCATCTCGATCCACTTGTAGTTACCCACTCGGCGGGCGGACTCCTCCACAGTGAACGAGCCGGGCAGCTCGCGCCGGTCCCACGGGGTGAAGGCGTTGCGGGGACGTCGGGGATCAGACATGAGGCGATGCTACGCAGCAGCCGTGGCGCGCGCCCATCGAGGTCCACTCTCGGCCAGCGCAATCCCGGCCAAGATGGCACCGGCGCCGACCGCCCCCCGTACGCCCAGATGATCACCCACGAATACGCCCACCACCCCGGCGAACACCGGCTCCAGCATCAACAACAACGCCGTTCGAGTGGGGTCAAGGTGCTGCTGGGCCCATGTTTGCAAGAAGATGGCCAGCGCGCTGGCCACCACGGCGGTGTAGGCGGCGGCTCCCCATACCCGTAGCGGCAGATGGAAGTCCTGGCGGACCACTGTGGGGATGAGGCCGAACACACCCACAACTGCCAGTTGGATGGCATGCAAGCGCAAGGTGTCGTGACGGTGCGCCACCTCATCGAGCACCATGATGTGTATGGCGAAGCCGAATGCGCCCAGCAGGGTGAGTAGTTCACCGGTGCCCACCGCCCAACCGCCACGGCCACCGCCGGCTGAGAGCAAGAACAGCCCCGCAGTAGCCATGACCACCCCCGCGGCCACCGCCATGGTGGGCGATCGTCGCAAGCGAAGCGCATGTAACAACGCCACCATGATCACCAGCAGATAGGTGATGAACGCCGACACCGAGCCGGTGGTGCGTTGTAGGCCAACGGTTTGAAATGCGTAGCCCATAAGCAGCGCTGATCCGGCCAACAGCCCATGGGCCGCCAGCCCGTGCCTGCGGGGCTGTGGTGCGGCGCGGCGGTTCGGGGCTCGCCCTGGCCACCATGCAAACACCGCTACGACTGCTGCCGCCATCATGAAGCGCGCCGCCAAGAACGTGAATGGGTCAACGTGATCGACGGCGTCCTTGACCACCACGAAGGTGGTGCCGAAAGCGAATGCGGCACCCACCAGCGCCAGATGGGCGGCTCGGGCATGCGGGTGGAGGGCATGCGGATGGGGGGAGGCATCAGGCACGGGCGCCGACACTACCGACGTGCTTCAGGTGTCCGGGCGCTTGGAGCCGAGGGGGCTCGGAGCCAAAGGAACCATCACGGAGGTGGTGACGACAAATTGCCCATGACCGGTCACCGTCTTCGCAGGGTTCTCCTCACCACGATGGTGATGCTGGCTGTGGGCGGGGGCGCTGCTCAGGCCCATATCGAGCCGAGCGTGGACAAGTACAAGGCGGGCAGCACGGCCACGGTGTCATTCACGGTGACGCACGGATGCAACGGATCTCCCACCACGAAGCTGGTGATGCGGCTTCCGGCCACGGTGACGGCTCCGGCGCCGATGGCCCCGAACGGTTGGAAGACGGCGGTGTCAGCAGACAAGCGGCTGGTGACATGGTTGGGCGGGTCGCTTCCCGCTACCCGTCATGGTGTGTTCGCAGTGAAGATGACCTTCCCCAACTCGCCAGGCACCATCCTGTCGTTCCCCATTGTCCAGACGTGCAAGGTGGGCCTCACTCGGTGGGCCGGTACGTCGGAGAAGGACGAGCACCCCGCCCCGGTGATCACCCTCACCAAGTAACGGCGCCCCACCAAGTAACGACCCGGAGCAGGTCGCCGTCACGGCCTCTAGCCTGACCGCGCCATGAACCAGCCCCGACGAGTACTGCTGATCTTCGGGACCCGTCCCGAAGCCATCAAGTTGGCGCCGCTGGTGTTGGCCCTCCGCAGCGCCGAGTGGTGCCAGCCGGTGGTGGCGGTCACGGCCCAACACCGCGAGATGTTGGACCAGGTGATGGGGTTGTTCGGCATCGTGGCCGACCATGACCTGGACTTGTTGCGCCCCGGTCAGTCGCTGTCGGAGCTCACCGCCCGGGCCATCCGAGCGTTGGATCCGGTGATCGAGGCGGCCCGCCCCGATGTGGTGGTGGTCCAGGGTGACACCACCACCACGTTTGCCGGAGCGCTGGCCGCCTTCTACCGCCAAGTACCGGTGGTACATGTGGAAGCGGGACTGCGTACCGACGACCCGCTGTCGCCGTATCCCGAGGAGATCAACCGGCGGCTCACCACGCAACTCTCCACGCTGCACCTAGCCGCCACCTCACAGGCTCGGCGCAACCTGGAGCGTGACGGCGTAGAACCGGCTCGCATCACCGTCACCGGCAACACCGTGATCGATGCGCTGCGTTGGGCTGTTGATCATCACGTGCCATATGACAACGAGGTGCTCGAAGCGGTGGACCGATCCGGGCGCCCGTTGGTGTTGGTCACCGCCCATCGGCGTGAGTCGTGGGGTGACGGCATGGTGTCCATTGGTCAATCGTTGGCTGACATAGCAACCAAGCGTCCCGATGTGGACATCGTGTTTCCCATGCATCGCAACCCGTTGGTGCGTGACGCCATCCGACCGTCCGTCGAATCGTATGCAAACGTACATGTGGTGGAGCCGCTTCCCTACGGAGCGTTCTCGCGGCTCATGCATCGAGCCACGGTGGTACTCACTGACTCGGGCGGCGTGCAGGAGGAAGCTCCGTCATTGGGAAAACCGGTGTTGGTGATGCGCACCACTACCGAACGTCCGGAGGCGGTCTCAGCGGGAACGGCCAAGTTGGTGGGTACGGACCGCCACCGCATCGCCACGGAAGTGCTCACCCTGTTGGGTGACAGCGAGGCGTATGCGCGCATGGCAAATGCGGTGAACCCGTACGGCGATGGCCATGCTTCACCCCGTACAGTGGCGGCCATTGCTGAGCTACTGGGGGTGGGTAGCCGCCTGCCTGAGTTCGGCGGCTGAGGTGGCTGCGTCGCTGGCGGGCCGCTGCGCCATAGGCCATTGTGGCATGGGGCAACAGTTAAGCGCGCATACATCGTGGCTAGGCCCCATCGTGCCCAGTGCCAATCGGATGGGTTCCTCCCCGGCGGCCACGGCAATACGTTCCTCGATGAGTTGACGGATCATGGTCACGAACCGGGGATCGGTACCCACCGTGGCCGCCCGCACCACCATCAGCCCCAACTCAGTGGCCTTCGCACGGGCTTGGGTGTCGAGGTCGTACACCACTTCCATATGGTCGGAGATGAACCCGATGGGCACCATCACAATGCCTTGCGCACCACCATCATGGCGAACCTGCAAATAATCGCAGATGTCAGGCTCCAACCATGGCTGACCGGGCGACCCGCTGCGGCTCTGGTACACCAGGGTGTGGGGAAACTGCCGACCCATACGTGCACATACGGCCTCGGTCACCAGTCGACTGGCTTCATTCAGCTGCGCCACGTAGTTGCTGGTGGAAGCCATAGAAATGGGAATGGAATGGGCGGTGAACACGAGCTCTGGGTGGTCCACTCCCAGCTTGGTGATAGCGGCCACCACACTGTCCACCATGGGCTCGATGAACCCCGGATGGTTGTAGAACACCCGCAACTTGTCCACTGCGGGAGCACCTTGCCCAATCGCCTGCTGAGCGCGGATGATGTCCTCTCGATACTGTCGACACCCTGATGCTGACGAGTACGCACTGGTGACAAACGCAATGGCGCGTCTTATACCATCAGCACGCATACGTTCCAATGTGTCGGCCAGAAGGGGATCCCAATTGCGATTGCCCCAGTAGACGGGCAGGGCAACACCCGCCTCTGCCAACTCGGTCTCCAACGCAGTAATCAGCTCACGATTTTGGGCGTTGATGGGGCTCACCCCACCGAACAGCTGATAGTGGCGGCTCACCACCTCGAGGCGTTCACGCGGGATACCGCGACCACGGGTGACATTTTCCATGAAGGGCAAAACGTCATCAGGCCCCTCAGGACCACCGAAGGAAACCAGCAGAACAGCGTCGTACGGGGGCTGAGTCACACCCCCAATGGTGCCAGCCCGGGGCGGCTAACCGCGAGCGGACTGCGGTAGGTAGTCGCGGGCATCCGGTCCAACATAGAGCTGACGGGGACGGCTGATCTTCTGCTCCGGGTCGGCCAGCAACTCTTGCCAGTGCGACAACCAGCCGCTCATACGAGGAATGGCGAACAGCACAGTGAACATCGACATGGGAAAGCCCATGGCCTGATAGATGAGCCCCGAGTAGAAATCGACGTTGGGATACAGCTTGCGGCTCACGAAGTAGTCGTCGGCCAGCGCGGCCTCCTCCAATTTCAACGCAATGTCGAGCAGCGGGTTGGTGCCCGTGATTTCGAACACGTCGTAGGCGATCTTCTTCACAATGGTGGAGCGGGGATCGAAGTTCTTGTACACCCGGTGGCCGAAGCCCATGAGTTTGCCGCCCTGCCCGACGACTACTTCGTGAGCCGCAAGCTGTATCCCAACGTCGATTTCTACTCGGGGCTCATCTATCAGGCCATGGGCTTTCCCATGTCGATGTTCACTGTG
>JANYHQ010000592.1 GCA_025358985.1 Acidimicrobiales bacterium | reverse complement strand
TGGCCGGCGCCGTAGCGGGTGGCGTGGGCTTGGCCAGCAGTGCCAATCTCAACCCGGCCCGCACCGGGCCTTCGATGTTCGAACCGGTTCATGGTTCAGCGCCTGACATTGTGGGTACGGGCAAGGCGGACCCTCGGGCTGCCATCATCAGCGCTGCACTCATGCTCGACTATTTGGGGGAACCGTCAGCGGCGGCCACCATTCGAGCGGCGGTGGAACGTACGGTGGTGGCAGGCTCGGACATGCCGGCGGGGCCTACCGTCGCCATCGGGGATCACATCGCCGCCAACCTCTGAGGCAACACACATATGGGCGTGAGCATCGAGCAATTCCAAGAACACGGCGGTCGTCTGCGTACAGACGATCTTGACTTTGAAGCGTTTCGTCGCGACCCGTTGCATCCCGACGTGTTGCGATGCCTGGGGTACATGCACGACATCGAGTACCAAACAGTGTTGTACACCCGCGAACTGCTGCTCACACCGGCCTGGAAAGACCCACAGTTCACTGCCTTTCTCACGTTGTGGAACTACGAGGAGTATTGGCACGGGCAAGCGCTGGGCACGGTGTTGCGGATGCACAATCGGCCCGCCCATGACACCCGCCTATCGGCCATGCGCACTTGGAACAAGCGCTACCTGTTCTGGAGCCCGGCCATTTACTGGGGCATCAGTCACGCTGTGCGTCAGTTTCCGGCGGTGCACATGACGTGGGGAGCCATCAACGAGTGGACCGCCAACGCCGCATACAACCGACTCACCGAAGTGGCCAACCACCCCGTGCTCACCGAGTTGCTCCACCGCATCATGCGCCAAGAAAGCCGCCACGCCGGGTACTACGCCAGTGCCGCCCGAGACCTGCTCGCCCACAACCAGCGAGCTCAGCGGGTCACGTCGTGGTTTTTACGCCATCAATGGGCGCCAGTGGGCAACGGTGATGTGCCGCACATCGAAACCTCATTCGCCACCGCTTACTTGTTCTCGTCCCCGTCGGGGCGGGCCATGGTGGATCGTGTCGAAGAACGGATCGACGCACTTCCAGGGCTGGCCGGGCTGAATTTGGTCCGCTCGGCGCTGGAAGGCGCCAGAGCCCATGTGGTGGCGCAGGAGGGATTCGTCCCCGACGCCTGCACGCCCTAGCATTATTGCCCAGGGCCCAGACTCGGCTCGGGAAGGACGCACGATGTTTTCAGCGTTTCGAGCCCATCAGGACATGCGCATACGGTGGGCTGCTGCGGTTGTCATGGCGATGGCGTTGACCTCGTGGGCGGGGTCGCCTGCGCCAGCTGCCACGGTGGTGGATCAGTGTGCGGTGTTGTCGTCAGCCACCGTCACCAAACTTCTACGCGGGCACCAAGCGGTGGGGACGCCAACGAAGAGACGGAGCGATTATTGCGGCTGGCACTCGGACGGCTCACCACCGATCGCCTCCGGGAGCCTGGTGTACCAGGTGTTCGCCACCGAGGCCGAGGCCAAGGCGCGCTATCAACTGTTTGCCAATCTGTCGAACGAGAAGAAGGTGACGGGAGTGGGCGATGAGGCGGTGGTATCCGACCGCCCCACACTGGCTGCAATTTCGGCTCGCAAGGGCAAGTTGTTCGTTCACATTGAGGCTGACGGCAAGGGTTCGTCTTCCAAGCCCCTTATTCCCATGGCCAAGAGTGTGATCGCCACCGGGCACGCCTGACCTAGTTGCCTTGCGTGGTCTGAAGTGTGAGTGGTGGGGCTGAGTAGTGTCATGCCCAGCGTTCGCCGTTGAACGCAACTGTTGCCAGGAGGACGAAAGCCATGCCCATCACCGCCACCCCCAAAGTCTGGATGAACGGGACGATGGTTGATTGGGACAAGGCCCAGGTCCATATCCTCACCCATACATTGCACTACGGCACCGGGGTATTCGAAGGTATTCGCGCATATGAAACCGATCGTGGCCCAGCCGTGTTCCGGCTCACCGATCACATGGTGCGGCTACACAATTCCGCCAAGATCCTCATGATGCCCATGCCGTACACCGTGGACGAGTTGGTGCTCGCGGCCAAGGAAACCGTGCTGTCCACCGGGTTGCCCGGGTGTTACGTGCGCCCATTGGCCTATTACGGCTATGGCGAGATGGGACTCAACACGCTGCCTTGTTCCACCGACGTGGCCATCGCCTGTTGGCCGTGGGGCGCTTATCTGGGTGAGGATGCGGCCGGCGTCCGGATGAAGATCAGTAGCTGGACCCGCCACGATCACAACACCATGCCCCCGGCTGCCAAAACGGTGGGCAACTACGTGAACTCGTCGCTGGCCAAGGTGGAGGCACTGAAGGCGGGCTACGACGAAGCCATCATGTTGAACCCGGCTGGACTGGTGGCTGAATGTACCGGGGAGAACATCTTCGTGGTGCGCAATGGCGTCATTCTCACGCCGCCACTGTCGTCGGGGGCATTGGAGGGCATCACCCAGCACACGGTGATGACCCTGGCCCGTGACCTTGGCTACGAGGTGCGTATTGCTGACATGCCTCGCTCAGATCTCTATATTGCTGACGAGATCTTCGTCTGTGGCACCGCCGCCGAGGTGCACGCGGTGGCGTCGGTGGACGACCGTGAGGTACCCAATCCGGGTCCCATCACCACGGCTATCAAGTCGCTGTATGCCGAGGTGGTGCGCGGCAATGCGCGGGCGGCGTGTGTGCGGGCTGAGC
>JANYHQ010000591.1 GCA_025358985.1 Acidimicrobiales bacterium | reverse complement strand
CAACTGATGCCAACTGGCAACGGTGAGGGCCACCAACATCGCAACCATGGCGCCCCCCACCACATCGTTGTGGCCGCGGAGCGCACCAAGGATCACCATGGTTACGCTCACCACCAGGGTGAATGTCACACGGCCGTCGTTATGGCTGGCGGCCAACGATGCACAGAGATAGCTCACGCCCAATGCAGTGCTGAGTAGGTGATGAGGCGAGTGCGAGGGCGTCTGACCATGTTCTGCCCATGCCACCGCAGCCACCACGCTCATTGCCGCCAAGTCCAGCGCCGTGACGGGCCCCAAACCCCGCTGGGCCACCAGAGTCAAAGCACCGATGAACGTGCTCACGGCACCGGTGATACTCACGTGTCGGCGCGCCATCACCGTACCCCAGCACAGCATCGCCATACCCGCCGTGATCAGTGCGGCTGACCGTCCATCCGTGGTTGGCATACTCAGCGCACCAATAATCAGCGCGCTTACTGCTGGTCGGTCTAGGGCTCGCAAGTTGCTCACGATGGTGCCCATAACCAGCAGCATGGATCCCACCGCCATCATCACCGCACCAGCGATATGCACCGATACGGACATATCCACCAACTGTGCCTCTATGACCAGTGGAAGCGTCGCCGCACTGAGATGGCGCAGCCACGGCACACCCAGGAGGTAGGCCGCCACGGACAACTCCACCCAGAGCACCCAGGTGATTGCGAGAAGCGGCTGCCCGTGGACCAACAGTGCCAAGGGAAGCGCCACCGCAGCCAAACACGCCGGTACCGCTTGGGGTGTGGAGGACCGCTTGGTCCGCAGAGCACCGAGGAACCAACCGAACGCAGCAAGGTAGAGCGATGCCACTCGGACCTCACCAAGGCTGAGATACACCCCCACTACCGCAGCCAATTCCACGGTGTCGGCTACCACCGGAAAGCGTATGGCGAATGACGTGGATGGCTTTGATGACCGCCAACCGGCAGCGGCCAGCGCCACCAGTTCAACCCCCACAAGGACGCCGGCCGGTAGGTAGACCCAGAAGACGGTCGGGATAGAGAGATCTGAGTGGAATACACCAATGGCCGCGCCCGACAACAGCGATGTGACCGAACCAATGGCGTAGAGCCAACGACGGGGCTGAGGATGGAGCCGTAACGCCAACGCCGCCAACACGGCTGCCGCCAAGGTGCCGGCCAGGGGCGCCCCCCACACCATCACACGGCCACGGGCCCCGATCTCGGCAATGGTGCCTGGTCCCATCTTCAACAACGCAAGTCCACCCAGTACCGGGGTTGCGGCGGCCAGTCCCGCCAGCGCGGCGGCCTGTCGTTCCCATCCGGAGCCCAACGCCACAACCGCCAACGCAGCGATCACCACTCCAACAGGTATTGCACAGATGGCCGCGGCACCGGCCGCTGCCACTGCGGCACAGGCCACGCCCAAGGCCCGCATCCACGGCGCCTGCCAGCGATGGGCCTGCCACTGGAGAGCCGCCACGCCGGCTGCGCCACCCGCCAAGATGGCGCTGCGCCAACTGCCGTGGGCGGTGGCCACCCCCGACACCACAGATGGCAAGGTCATCGCACCGGCCAGATACGCCATCATCCGAGACACTGATGGGAGCCTCTGTCGACTTCGTTCGGCGACGGCAATCACCACGGCGTGCAGCACCAACAATCCGGCCAGGCGAGCCGGTACGGGAATGTGATCCCATCGAACGATGGTGGCGCTGAGCGCTGCCACCATCACCAGCATGGACCCAGATCCAGCCAGCCAGGCTGCTGGTTGTTGGGCGGGGGAGTGGCGGATCCACGTTGGCGGCAAGGTCATCGGCCCATAATGAGGTGGTCGCCACCGAGCGCCTATCGGGCCAAACCCCCAACGTTGGCTGGGGCCCCACAACCCAGAGCGGCAGGTCGTCACGCGTCAGTCGATGCCGTGCTCCACGGCGTAACGCACGAGGTCGGCTCGTCTCGTGAGTTGCAGCTTGCCGAGGATGTTGCGTACGTGGTTTTCCGCGGTCTTGGCCGAAATGAACAGTTGGGCGCCGATCTCGGCGTAGGAATGACCCCGGGCCACCAGTTGGAGAACCTCGCGCTCTCGTACCGACAGTGGGTTGGCGCCCGCCTGTTTGGCCATCCGGCGGAACTCGCCGAGTACCAACGCCGCCAGCGATGGGCTGAATACGGGCTCCCCGGCCGCCGCACTGCGCAATGCCGCACGTAGCTCCAGAATGGGGGTGGTCTTGAGTAGGTACCCTGCCGCCCCTCCAGCCACGGCATCGAGCAGATCACGTTCGGCCTCGCTCACGGTGAGGATCACGATGGGGGCAACCTTGGCGCATGCGGTAACCACCGCCAATCCGCCGCCTCGTGGCATATGCAGATCACTGATCACGAGATCGGGACGATGGGTGTTCACCACGTCGATGGCGCCTTCGGCGTCGTCAGCTTCGCCCACCACCACGAAGTCGGGACCCAATTCCGCTTTCATACCGGCGCGCACCACCGCATGGTCATCGGCCAACACCACTCGGATTGGGGAATTCACCGGGCCCACAGTCTCACGTCCGTCCCGGTACCAGGCGCGCTGACTATTTCCATACGACCACCGAGCTCGATCATGCGTTGACGGATGGAGTGTTCGATACCGCGCCGTGCAGTGGGGATGGTGGGGTCAAACCCGCAGCCGTCATCGCGCACGGTGACAAAAATCTGATCATTGTCCACTTCGGCAAATACCACCACCCGTGATGCTTGCCCATGTTTGGCGGCGTTTGTGAGCGCTTCACCTGCAGCGGCAGCCATCGAGCCCAGTACATCGGGGGACCAGTGGTGATCGTCATCGTCGAGTACGGACACCGTGACGGCCAGGTCGTAGGAATCAGACACCCGATCCGCGAGGCGCCGCAACCGAGTCTCGAGACTGGCCCGATTATCAGTATGCGTACCATCGGCGTGGAACAACCACGCCCGTAACTCGCGGTCACTGGTGCGCGCCATGCGGGCCAGATCGGGGTCCGACACACCGGTGCGGCGTTCCACCAGAGCCAAGGTCTGCAGTACGCCGTCATGCAGGGTGCGGGCCACCTCGTCACGGGCGCGACGCATGGCCACCTCGCTCTCCACATCGCGCAGCCGACGCGTCACCAGCCCCCACATCCCGGCCCCGACGGCGTAGAACACCATGGTGGCCACCAGCGAGATGATCCGATCGCCCGGCCAACTGCGCACTCCGTTCACCACGGCGCCGAAGTACCGGCCCGAGCCAACCACCGCCGCCAAACCCCCTCCCCACCATGGCCCAATGGCAGTGGCGGCGGAGAGCACCGCAATGAGGGGCCAGGTACCCGCCAGATTCTGGCCCCGGCCGAACGTGTGACCAGCGGAGAACACGTAGCCGTCGGCCACGATCAGCGACCACGCCAACACCAGTTCAGCCACCACCACGCCATGCGACAAGAGCAGACCGGGTCGTCGGGTGAGAGCGGTGGTGCAACCAGCCGTCCATATCAGGGCCAATCCGGCAAACACCACGGCCACCACCGGATGGAGCAGATCATGGCGTTGCAGTGTGGTGGTGATGCCCAACCACCCCCAGGCCGCCCATCGTGCCACCCCCACGCCTTGGAGCAGGGTGCGCTCGGTGGGAAGCGGTTCTCGAGGGGCCACACTCGTCACCCTACGGTGATGAGTCGCGTTCTTGGAGCACCACACCGCTGAGTACCAACCCCACTCCCACCAGGTCGAGCAGGCCGGGTTGTTGATCGAGAGCCACCCAGCCGATGGCCAGGGCCGTGACCGGCAGCAGGGCCAGGAGCACCGCAAAGCGACGCGTGCTCACCCGTCGCATCACCGACTGGTCGATGCCGTAGCCCACGGCGCTCGACGCCACCCCCACCAGCAGGCACAGACTCAACAGTCGCGGCGAGCCCCATACCGGCCCACTGTGGGGGGCTCCGAACGGGGCCACCACTATCGCGCCCATCACCAACCCCACACCCAGCCCGGACAGGCCACGATCGAGCCGGGCCACCCGCATACCACCGACGATGTAGGCCGCCCACATGCCCGACGCCGCCAAGATGTACACCAGTCCCAGAGGGTCGCCGCTTCTGATCTCCAACCCAGACAGCACCAATACGCCAATCACGGCCAGACCCAGAGCCATGGCGTTGCGATGGGTGCGCGTTCGTGCCGCCGCCACGGCGATGGGACCAATGAACTCGATGGCCACACCCTTGCCCAATGGCAGCCGGTCGATGGCGAGGTAGAAGAACAGGTTCATGATGGCGGTGGCGGCACCGAACAGACCGGCCGCCACCAGTTCGACGCGACCCCACTGAAGCCTCCACGCCCGAGACACCACCACCAGTGCGACTGCAGCACCAATCACCCGGAACATGGCCACGGTGGCGGGTGGAACTTCATCGAACAAACCTTTTATCTATCGACGCTTCTCAACGTTTGTTGGGCAGGCAATACACAAACACACGGGCGGTTTTGAATGTTTTTTTTTGTACTTCATTTGGCGGCGGTCCGTAACGGCGTTTGAGTCTCGAGTTTAGACAGCTCGTCACTCTTGGCGGTTCAGGTACGGGGTCGGATCGAACCCGAAGACTTGATATCTTTGCGTCACCGCCGCAACGGTCTCATTTTTGCAAGAGGTGGGCCCCGACCTTCGGCCGGTCTGTTGCGATCTTGAATGGAGTGGCCTGGAGTTGCGTGCGTGTGTG
>JANYHQ010000114.1 GCA_025358985.1 Acidimicrobiales bacterium | reverse complement strand
GGCGGTGCCGATCACCGGCGGTCGAGTGCTGGATTTCGGCGCAGGATCCGGCGAGTTTGCGCGACGTCTGCGAGCGATGGGTGCCGATGTTGTGTGTGTGGAGCCGGATTCAGTGATGTGCCAACGTCTGAATGATGAGGGGTTTCTGGCGTTCCGCTCCCTTGGTCACTCGACTGGCACGTTTGATGCAGTGGTGATGGTGAACGTCTTGGAGCACATTGAGCACGACGGGGTTCTCCTGAAGCAACTAGCCCAGAGGATGGCTCCTGATGGACGGCTGTTCGTGTTCGTACCGGCCTTGCAAATTCTGTATTCGAGATTTGACTCACTCATTGGGCACTACAGGCGATATTCCTCAGCCGGCTTGGCCGAGGTCGTTAGCGGAGCGGGGTTCGAGGTGAAGTACTTACGCTGGTTCGACAGCTTGGGTGTTTTGGCGGCGTTGGGATTCAAAATTCTACGACGGACCGAGCCCACTGCAGCAGCGGTCGGCCTCTACGACCGTTTTCTTTTTCCGGTTTCACAACTTATCGATCGCGTATTGAACCGATTCATAGGAAAGAATCTCTACTGTGTTGCAGTACTGGACAACAATCATCAAGTGCGGGTTTGATCCCGCAATCTGCGCAGTGGGGCTGACGCTTTCCACGATGCTGACGCGTACACCAAGGCCAACTCTTCAGACACCGTCTGGAAGGCTGTCGTGGTGGATGTCAATGAGTCCGTCAGTGATGTCACCGATGTTGTAAGCGTTGCCACTTGGGCTTCTGCGGCCAAACGTTGCGCAACTTCTTGGTTTCGTTCCTCCATCACTCGGCGGAGCGAGCCCTCTGCTCCAACCATTGAGACGGTGAGGCGTGAAGGATCGTTGGTCATCACCAAGTCACTGACGCAGCCATCTCCCACGAGGTTTTGGTGGAGGAACGTCACGGTATCGTCGGCAGTGATCCGCTTGAGGAGGGGGTCATTGCCGTCCTTGCTCACCATGAAGATGTTGGAAAACTGGGTAAACAACCACTGGAAGAAGTCGCGCGGGTTCACGTCGCCGTAGGCCAGTTGGCAGAAACTGTTGAATTCCATGTAGACGAGGGGCTTGTGGAGAGCTAGCACCTCGGTGGCACCGCGGAGCACCGGCCATTCGTACCCTTCCACGTCGATCTTGATGAAGTCGACTGCAACTAGGCCAAGGGTACGGACCACGTTGTCTACCGTGTCGGCCTCCACGGTGACGGCCCCATCAGAGTCCAAGTGTCCATATGCGGAGGCCTCGGAAAAGTTCACCGTGCCTGGCTTGTCGCTGATGGCAAGTTGATGGGCATGTACGTTGGCGAGGTTGTTCCGGTCGCAGTTGGCCTCGAGTTCTTCAAACACCTTGGGACCGGGTTCAAAGGCATAGATATTACCTTCGTGCACCACGCTGCTCATGATTGCTGCGGTCATGCCGATGTTTGCCCCAATGTCGAGCACCGTGTACTCAGGTCGCAAAAAGCAGGCTGTAAATGCCGCGTACTGCGACTCAAAATTATCCTGAATTGCCATGAAGTACGCATCATCAAGTGCAATCCCAGATACTTGGAGACGTTGCAGGCGAGTGCCAATCAGAACGCTTTTCATTACCCCATGTGGCATCGGTGGACCTCTCGGTGGTGCGGCGTAGTTGAGCAGGACGCGATACTACCGAGGACTTGCTCTTTGGTCGCGTAGGGTCGAGGCGTGACAAGGACAGCGTCGTCTTCCGCCGAAGTTCCCAGGTCCATGGTGGACACGGCACTGAACGTGGCCTTCGTGTTGGCGGCTGGCATCACGGGCCTGTACTACCGGGCGCGCGTGTTGCGGTCGCCGCCGTTGTTCCTCAATGGGGACGAGGCCGTCACCGGGATCGCCGGGGACCTGATCAAGCGGGGCCACCTGCCCGTTGTCACTCCTGGTAATGCTTATGGCGGCACTACAGAATCGTTTCTGTTCGCCGCCTCGAACTGGTTGCCTATGGATCGTGCCCTGCTGTTGAAGTGTTGTTCCGTTGTCCTGTGGTTGGTGGCTGCCGTTCTCGTTGCATGGACCGCTCGGTTGTTGGCGGGTCGATTGGCAGGGTTGCTGGCCGGGTCGGTGGTGTGGGTCTGTGGCGGCGCAATGACGGTGTTATCTGGCCAGGCATACATGGGTTACGCCAGCGGCTTGGCGTATGTATCCGGGTGCTACCTACTGGCAGTTCGGTACATTGATGCACCAGTGGGACGTCGTAGGTTCGACGTCAGGTTGCTGTTGCTCGGTTTTTTAGCTGGGTTGGCGGTGTGGTCTCATCCGATGTTCATGTGCTCGGCCGCACCTTTGACACTCACTGTGGCGGTGATCGGCTATCGCCGATCGAAAGCAGCTCCCGTCCTGATTGGCGTTGGCGGTTTCATTGCCCTTGCCCCTTATATCGCATGGAACGCGGCCAACGGATGGCCGGCTCTGAAAACCCAACCTGTTCCGTTTCCATCCACGTACCTCCAACGGTTGCGGATTTTCGTCACGCAACTCTCGCCGCGAGGATTGGGGCTGCGCGGATTCGGTGGTCGTTGGAGTTGGGGTACTTCGGGCCGAGTTCTGTACGCCGTTCTGATTCTGCTGGCACTGGTCGGCTTCGTGACTTTCGTTCGCTCCGGTCGTACATCGGCTCGGATGGTGGCTGGCGTGGCCGTCCTAATTTTTCCTTTGATGGCCTTGTTTCCGTCATTGGTGTTCTTTACCGACGGCCGGTATTTCATCAACGTCTTGGCGCCATGGGCGGTGCTCGGTGCGGTTGGGCTTGATTCACTCTTGCGTAGGGTCCCGTGGTCGGTGGCGCTCTGCGTGGCGGCGATTCCATTATCGGGATTCATTTTCAATAGTGCGTTCCTGGACAACATCGTGGGGACGCAATGGGGTGATCCTGAGGCTCCAGTGCGCTCAGTTTTGGCTGAGCTGGACAAGCGCCAGATCCATGCCGTGTTCGGCAGTTACTGGGTGATGGGGCGAATTGCCCTGCTGTCCGAGGAACGCGTAGCTACCGAGAGTCTGTATCCCATAGAACGCTTTCCGGGTCTGGCGACCAGATCTCGGGCAGTGAATAATGCGCAACGTGCGGCAGTATTCCCCATTGATGACGACCGCGCCAGCCTGTTGCCGTTGCCTCTTGCAGACTACGACAGGCAAGTTTTCGGCAACATCGTGGTGTATTTTCCACGGCCTTGATGCTACTTGGGCGGCCTGCTTTTCAAGAAGCGGAACCGAAGCACCAACACAATCATTTCCAAGCCCAGCGTTATCGTCTTTGCCAGGTCCCCCGTGACCGAACTGATTCCTACCCGGGGTAGATAGCGAACTGGTACCTGGGTCAGTGGAACCCGTTGGCGAACGAGATGAAGCATCATCTCAAGTCCGAAGGATGACTCGTGTCGTTCGAAGTCTGGGGTGATCTGGTCAATGACCGAGCGGCGCATCACACGGAATGTGCATCCAACGTCGCTGAGCGAAACCGTGTTGAACAAGACCTCCACCAATTTGGCCACCGCCCAGTTTCCGTAACGCAGGAACAACCCCATGTTGGCGCCTTCGTAGATGAAGGTTTGCACCGTCCGACTGCCGAGGACCGCATCAGAGTCCGACAGAAAGGGCAAGAGTTTCCACAAGTCGGCGGGTTCGAAAGTTCCATCAGGCTCACAAATCACCACGAGATCCGCCTCGCCAGTTTCGGCCAAACCTCGCTGAATCGCTGAGCCGTACCCCTGGCGACGCTCATGGATTTCACGGGCCGACGTACCTGAAACAGCCTCGGACGTTCCCTGGGCGGCATTGTTGTTCACCACCACGATGTCATCCACGATTCCCAACTGTTCGAATCCTCGCACCACTTCTTGAATGGAAAGTGCTTCGTTGTACGTCGGAAGCACCACCGCTAGCCGAAGGCCTTGCCACATGACTACGTCCTCCGACGATTGATCGATTGATCGATTGAAACGAGTCAGCGTACCGTCAACGCTTACCACTCGGACGGAATCAGCTTCGGCGTGCCACCACCAGCATTTGGCCCGCCAGCGGTCGATAGGGGAGACGCAGGTACAGCGGAACCAGGCGGTAACCGAATGAGAGCCGAGACTGCATCGAAAACGGCAGGAACCTCGCCTCTACGCGTTCAATGGTGAATCCCCTACTGGCAACGTGGTCACGCAGTGAGGTATCCGTGAAGATCGTGCGGTGGGTGTAGTCATCAAAGTACCGGCGCGAGGACAGCCGAAAGTTTGGCTGGATCAAAATGACTCTGCCCGACGGCTTCAGGACCCGCAGAATTTCATCCAACGTGGAGTCAACCTGGGCATGGTTGAGGTGTTCCAAAAAGTTCGATGCCAACACTGTGTCGACGCTTGAGCTCTCGAACGCTGAAAGGTCCGTAGCGTCTCCCACCTGTGCCTCCACTCCCGCAGCGGCATGGCGGGGAAGTGAGGGACTGATATCGATGGCCACCCGGCGGGCAGCGTCCAACGCATTCGAGAGGTCGCAATAACCAGCGGCTAATTCGAGGGTGGTGCCCGTACGAGGGATCCATTTACTGAGGTAGGAGGCAACTGCGGCCCAGACGGCGGCGCGTTTGGGATCGTGCGTGTAGCGCACTGCTTCGTAACTGATGTCTTGGACCATCAGCCCAAGCGTGCCACGTCTTCGTCCTCCCCGGGGGCATTGCCCACCTCGCCAGTTCGGGACAGCCTGGCCAACATCGGACCGTAGTGATCCAGCCACGGTTTGGCATCGATCCCTCCGATGACCACCGAGACGGGCTCACCGTTGAGAAATGCTCGATCTTTCATCGTGCCGTACACCGAGCATCCGGCGCGAGCAGCGACCGAGGCAAACAATGCAAAGTTGGGTTCCAGACTGGCGAAATACACACGTCGCAGTCCCCAGGTGACAAAGCACCGTCGAAGGAACAATCCCATCCCCTCTAACGCCGCTCCCGTGCCCCGTGACGATGGCACCAAGATGATGGAGAACCAGCCAACCGCGAGGCGTTGATCGAGGTTGTAGAGCTGCACCAAACCAATGAGCGCGCCATCAGATACCCGCTCGATCACTCGCTGATCGGCGATGCCATGCCATAGGCCCTGTTCGTATGCGGCCAGATCATTGGGGACGCCCCCCCGCAACCGCCAAGTATGCAGAACATCCGGCGCAGTCTCGACGGCCAGAAGCGCAAGATAGTCATCGGGGGCCAATGGACGCAGACGCATCCGGCGGGTGGTGCTCAGTTGCGATTGGCCCATGCCGTCATCTCCAGCTTGAGGGTGACGCGCGTGCACCAGGTTCCGTCAATACATGCGTACTGGGGAATGACTAATTCGGATTGCCACAACTCACGATGCTCGACCACCAGCGATTCATCGAGTTCGGAGTACTCCTCGTAATAGACAAACCGAACAGTGCCAGCCCGTTCCGCTTCATCAAGCACGATCGGCACCGCTTGGCGAAGGAGCACCAGCGCGTCGCCGTCTCCAGGGGAGCAATGCCCGTCCAACCACATCACCTGCGACCCGGGGTCAGCATCCACGAACCCAATGACCCCCGCCGATTGTCTGTCGGCGTCTTGCACCACATAGCCAACTTCGACTGCGGACTGAAGTGCCGTGAGAACAGACTGCGGAGTGCACACTGCGCCAAACCGGGTCACCGCCGGCCAACGCAGATCACATTCCGCGGCGAGTTTGAACAGGTACGCAGTGTCCTCCGCAGCCGGTGCCCGCAAGAGGGCAGCCACGGCTTAGAGGTAGTAGCCGGTGACGTCGATGATGAAGTCGGTTCCGCTTCCGGAGTTGTTGAACATCTTCACTCGCCCTACCGAATCGAGCTCCGAAACCACCGTGGTGGCCAGGTTCTGACCGGCCGCAAACCAGTTGATGGACGACGCTGTTGTGGAACCCACGTTGCCAGCGGTCATGGTGAGAAATCCTGATGGCCCATCGGTATTGGTCAATGTCAGCGTAGCCATCACTGCTTTGGCGCCCGTGGGAACCGACCCTCCGATGATGGGGATCAAACGGGTGAGTCCCCCGGTCAGCTTCGACGATGATCGGCTGTCATACACACGGGCCGGGGTGATGATGTGAAAGGCGCCCGCACTGGTGGGGCCCGCCAGCTTTTTCCAACCCCCTGATGAGCCCAGCCACAGGTTCTCGGACCTGTCCAGCACGATCTGGCCGATGGCGGCAGTACTGGCCAACAATGCTGCGGTGGTGGGAAGAAGGGAGAACCCCCCTGACGCGTCGGTGAGCTTGATGTGAACGTTGTTCGAAGCTCCCAACAACCCAATGGGACCCTGTCCCAAAACACCCACGCCTGATGTTCCGGAGACAATTCCAGCGACACCTGTGTCGAGCTGAGTACCAGCCGCACCCACGATTGCGGCGCGACGTGTAGACGTGGCGGTGGAGCCATCGGACACGGCGAACACGGCGGAATCGCCGGAGGCGAGGGAGCTGACCTTGAGGAGCGTCTGTGGCGTGTTGGCCGTGGTGCTGATGTTGGCGTTCCCGATTTGCATGTTGCCGTTGATGCCAACTCCTGCGGCGGCGGGGCGCAGCATGCCGCCCACAACGGAAGCGGCGGCGGCGCCAGCAGCAACCGTGCCTACCCGTCGCAGCAGTGCCCGGCGACCGATCGGCTCAGCCATCGGGGGGGCAGAGGCCGCAACACCTTGGATCGACACCGATTGGCTGTCGGCGCCCCGCTCGAGGGCCGCCAAACGCTGCTGCAGTTCAATGATCTGAGCTTTGAGTTCAATTTCGCCTCCGACGGCATGTCCAGTCATTTCTTGGCCTCGGTTCCTTTACGCGGGTAAGAGTGAGGAACCATACCCACTGAACGTCTGCTGAAGACGGATCCTCGCCGGGTTCGTTGTGCGCCGGCAGACAGGTTCAGTTGGTTGATGAAAGACTGTCGGCATGGATGACAGCGCCGAACTTGTCGAGATGCAAGCCGCCCTTCGAGCACAAGCTGAGCTCATTGCTGAGCTGACGGTTCGACTGGGACAATTGGAAGTAGCGCAAGTGGTGGCTGGTCCGCCAGCCGCGCCGACGGGTGCGAATCTCAAAGAAACGGAGCAACCAGCGACTAACCGCCGGGGGTTTCTCCGTTTGGCCGGCGCTGCTGCCGCCGGAGTGGCGGTGGCAGCAGTGGCCGGTGCCCAACCGGCCGCTGCCATGAATGGCGATGTGGTGACAGTCGGGAACTCCTTCACTGGGGTCGGAACCACCACAATCAACAACACCACTTCGGTTTCGCTTCCGTTGCCTGTTGCCATTCCGTCGGGTATCAAAGGAGTGCAGATCGACAACGGCAATGGAGTCTGGGGAAAGGCCGACGGCTCGGCGGGTGCAGGGGTCTTCGGAGAATCCAACAGTGGTTTTGGCATACTGGGCACGTCCGAGCTTGGTTACGCGCTATTTGCTGGCGGTCGCGGGAGAATGGGGTTAAATGCCCATGTCTCAGTGGGGCCACCGCCCACGGGCTACGCCCTGGGCGACATCGTTCGAGATGCGGCGGGCGACATGTTCGTATGTGTACAGGTTGGTACGCCGGGCCAATGGCGCAAAATCGCAGGTCTTGGTACGGCCGGAAGTTTTCATCCAATCGATCCGGTCCGTATCTTCGACTCACGTACTAGCGCCATTCTTCAACCGGACGCAGCGGTGAACGTGTCGGTCTCGTCGGCGATCCCCGGTGGCGTGGTTGCTCGTGCTGCCACGGTCAATATCACCATCACCGGCACCGTGAACTCGGGTTATCTCACTGCGTATCCCGCCGGTGGCGCTCCGCCCAATGCGTCAGTCATCAACTGGAACAACTCCGGTCAAACCATTGCCAATGGATCCACGTTGAAACTGGGTACTAGCAACGCCTTCACGGTGGTGTCCAAATTGAACGCCACGAATGTGCTGGTCGACCTCTTGGGTTACTGGTCGTAAGTGAGGATCATCACATTTTGCCTAGCTAACTGCGGGTAAAAACTGATAGCACCGTTGCTATGAGACCGATTCGTTCAGCTGCACGTGTTACTTGGATCGTATCGGCCAGTCTTGGCGCCGCCGTGTTCGTTGGCGCAATGGCGTTACCCGCACGAGCCAATGCCGACTCACCCACCAATCCCGACGCATTAGTACGTCAAGTTGTTGCCGCCCATGAAGAGGCCGCCCGGGCTGGTGTCTTTGGTGCCGGTTCCACTGGCGAGGCGCCCACCTTTGCGGCCGGAAGCTCAGGTATCAGCGATCCCATAGGTGATGTTGCCTATGCGCCCGCCGACATCACTTCAGCTTCCATCAACGCTGAAACCACTCAAGTGTCGATGGCACTGACAACTGCGGTGTACTCCGATCCGTTCACCAGCGCCGATTGGTCCAACCTCACCACCGGCATGTTGTGGTACGTCGACATCAACAACGACTTTCAACCCGACCGATATTTGGTGGAGTACAAAGCCGGAGCGTCCGTAGTTGCCCGCCTATACGACTACAACACTGATGTCTTTTTGTGTTCCGGCACGCCAGGACTGGACCCGGGTAATCGTACCTATTTGGCGTCGGTACCTCTCAGCTGCCTCGGCGGAACGGATCTCCCCAGCGTCAACTGGGCGGCGTACGCAGTCATCAAAAGGCCCTCAGGTGTCGTGTACGTCGATGGGGCTCCGAACAGCGGACTCACCGGCCCTGTCCCCAGTGACGGCTATCGCCCCAAAGTCGCTGGGGGCACCAGTTACACCTTGGCGGTCACCGGACGCACTGGTGTACCTGCAAGCGGCGTAGCTGCTGTGTCGCTGAATGTCACCGTCACCTCGCCCAACGGCAACGGTTACATCACGGCGTACCCATGTGGGACGCTCCCCAATGCATCGAACGTTAACTACATCGCCGGACAAACCGTTCCGAACGCCGTAATAGCTCCGGTAGATGGAAGTGGAAACGTCTGCTTGTTCACGTCCTCTAGCACTCATTTGATTGTGGACGTCAATGGTTGGTTCCCCATTTCGTCTGATTTCCAAGCGTTCTCACCGGCCCGATTGATTGATACTCGCAGTGGAATTGGTACGCCTGCCGGAAAACGCGCCGCTGGATCGACACTTTCCACCCACGTTGCTGGGTTCGCTGGCGTTCCGTCCACCGGCACGGGTGCTGTGGTGCTGAACGTCACTGCCACCTCCGCAACTAGCGACGGCTACATCACCGTGTATCCGTGCGGGTCGGTCCCGAACTCGTCAAACGTCAACTTCTCGGCGGCCACTACCGTCCCCAACCTAGTGATCGCTCCGCTCAGCGCCAGTGGGGATGTGTGTCTGTTCACGTCGGCCACCACGGATCTCATCGTCGATGTCGCCGGATCGTTTCCGGTTTCTGCCACCGGTTTCCAACCGTTGGTGCCGCAGCGGCGCTACGACAGCAGGGGTGGTGTTCGACTGGGGGCCGGGGGAGTGGTGACCCTGTCGCTGGGGTCGGGTGGTATCCCCACCTCGGGGGTGGCGGCTGTGTCGCTCAACGTGACCTCCACCAACTCAACCGCTGGAGGATTCATCACCGTGTTCCCATGCGGGGCTGTACCCAATGCCTCCAGTGTCAACTTTTCGGCAGGGGTCACCACCGCCAATGCGGTGATTACGCCCGTGACTGCAGGTAGCCAGGTATGTATCACCACCTCGGCCGAAACCCACCTGCTGGTGGATGTCAGCGGGTGGTTCCCCACCTCGGCTACCGGATTCCAGCCGGTGGCGCCCGCTCGCATCCTCGACACCCGGTGAGGCGTACGCGGAAGTTCCCGATAGCGGGCTGTGTGGGCGTGGCACTCGCCATCGCCTTCGTGCCCGTCCACAAGGTGCAGGCAGAGTCCAGTGCGTCGTCGGCCGAAGTGCCGGTCATTGTCAAGGTTGATGATGATGCCTTCGTGGGCATGCCACCGGGTGTGGGGTCATTTGCTCGGTCACTGGGCGGGCCCGGGCTGGGATTCGTCTCCCTTGGTAATTCGTCGAGTTATGCGTCGGCCAGTGTGCGAATTCGTATCGTCCAAAGCCCCACCATTGGCCGATATCTTCCTGGGATTCGGGCGGCTGCCGCCTCATTGAGTTCTGTCACTGGGCTGTCGGTCCAGGTTGATGAAACGTTAATCGCCGACCGACCCGCTGATTTCGGTGAAGTGCTTGTGCGGACATCGTTCACCTCGCCCTGCGGATCACTTAATGGTGGCCCGCGAACATCGGGGGTTATTGGGTGCGGAGGTCCCTTCACAACGGGCACCGGTCAAATCCTGCGCGGTGAGGTGTATCTCCAACCCGACTTCTATTGCAGTACCAATGGCCCGGAATTGGTGGCTCATGAGTTGGGGCATGCCTTTGGTCTTGGTCACTACGACACCACGTACGGCAATCTGAATCAGATGATGCGTTCGTCCGTGAGTGGAGTACCCACGTACAGGGCGGGTGACCGTGCGGGCCTACGCGCATTGGCTGGCCTGGCACCCGACACTGTGGCCACGGTAAAAACCCCCGCTGAACAAGCCACGGCTGCCGTCGTGGTTGCGCCGCCAGCGGGCCCAAATGGTGGCTTGGTTACGGCCGCGGGTACCACCACTGGATCACTGTTCACCCAACTGGCATCGCCGTTGCGCATCCTCGACACACGATCGAGTGTGGGTTCCGTGGGTCCGCTCTTCAGCGGTGACGTACGAACGGTGACCCTTCCTGCCGGTTTAACCGGCTCTCCGTTCGAAGCGGTGACCCTGAACATCACGGTTACCGGTGCCACCGGGGACGGGTACGTCAGCGTATGGCCCAGCGGCGAGCAACGTCCCAATACCTCCGTACTTAATTATCAATCGGGCCACGACGTTGCCAACTCCGTGATTGTGAAGGTCAGCGCTGGGCAGTCAGTGGACATCTACAACTTTGGCGGTCCAGCACAGGTGCTCGGTGATTTTGGCGGTGGGTGGTCCGTCACCGGTACCAACGGTTTCGTTTCTACCGATCCTGTTCGCCTTTTCGACACTCGCTCTTCCACGGTGGTACCAGGCGAGCCTCGACTTCCGTTGGGCTGCGGCAATTCACTGAGCGTCTCTTCCAGCCTCACTTCGGCTGGTGTGCCGGCCATCGCCACTGCGAACCTCGTGAACATCACTGCCATCGGTACCAATGGATCAGGGTTTGTATCCATCACTCCCACCTTCATTCCGTTTGGAGTGCTCCCCCCGTCCTCCACCCTGAACGTTGTCAATAACGACACCCGGGCCAACCTCTCATTCACGCCGACGCGCGATTTCTTTGTCCGTGACAGCGACGATCTGGTGTCATATTTCATTGGTGACTTGGCGGGATATTTCGTCCCCGTGGCCAGCGTGCCCGATTCGGCCAGATTCGTACCCGTGAGTCCTCAAAGACAACTCGATACCCGCTCAAATATTGGCGCGGCCGGCAAATTCAGCCAAGGCACTACTCGTACGTTGGCGCTCACCGTGCCTGCTGGCTTTGACCCTACGAAGGTGGTGGCAGTGGCCATCAACCTCACCGTGACCGATCCCGATGGCGGCGGCTACCTCACCGCATACCCAGCGGGAACCGCCCTCCCCAATGTGTCCAACCTCAATTTCAGGCTGGGAGAAACAATTCCGGGATTGGCCGTGGTCAAGCTGGGGTCTGGGGCGGGATTGAGCATCTTCACCAGTACCTCGACTCATGTCATTGGTGATGTGATGGGTTACTTCGTCAGCCCTTGACACCCAGTTTCGTACGAAGTGTACGGAGCACGTCCCACTGCAATTGGGTGCTCGCCGCACGATGTAGAGCGACAAGTGCAAAGTCGGGGAGCTCAAATGCGAGTGCCGCGCAGGCCGCCCGAACTGCTTGATCCCACGGTAGACCCGGTTGTCCAATCGGTGTGAGTTCCATTCGCACGGAGTATGCATGTCCCCAATAGAGCTGTCCGCTACCACCCGGTGAAGGGAAGGGAACGGAGTCGAAATGGCGGACATCTTGGACGTCCAACGACGCTCCCGGAAGATCCGCTGAGGAGTAGTGGACTTGATTTGTGAGTCGCCATAGTGCGAAACCATTTGCCCTGACGAATCGATCTACATCGCCGAAGAGCGGCTGACCCTCATAGATGGGATTGAATTCGACTTCCACTTCAAGAAGCTGCACGTTTTCCAACAGTGAATGTGCCCCAAGCAGTACATCAAGCTCAGATCCCTGGGTATCAAGTTTGATCGCATCGATGCGTGCAATGTGGCGCTCCGCACACCACGCTTCGAGCGTCGAAGTCATGACGCTGGAAGTATGTGTGACCTCGATACATGACAACTCGGGGTGGGTGGCTGCGACACGCTTGGAGGGGGCGTAGAACGAGGAACAGGCTGGTTCCCTGGTCACGTGCAACAACTGCTCCCCCGCTGTGCTCCCAAGGGCGAGAGGGATGTACTCGACCCCTTGGGGTTTGCCTGCGTTGAGCCGGTCACACTCTGCAACGTCAGGGTCGAATCCAAAGACGCGGACCCCGTCGCCGAGAGCCGCCCAGCGATCTCCAATTCCCCATCTGGCTCCAACGTCGACAACCACGAGTGGCTCGATCAGTTGATCAGCAAGGAGGATCAGAAGTTCACTTGTTGGTAATCTCATGGGTCAAGCTAAGCATCCGGGTGTTGTCCGGGTGGCCGCTTCCGGCGCTGATCCCAATGACGACGTCAACTGGCTCGATAGACGCGATTCTGATCAGTTCGCTTGCCACTGCACTACGCCACTGCTCTCGGCAAACTTCGCCTGACACCGGCAGGTGGTGGATCCAGACCCTGTCACGAAGTTCAACCCGATGAATCTCGCCTTTGATCAATACGCGCACCGTATGCCCACGCACAGCCAAGTCGGTTGTTCTGCTCACATATGACTCTGCAGGGCTGCTGACCAACACCATGTGTTGGCGTGTCTCTGTTGAACCAGCAGTGAAGGCCTTTTGAAAGTTCGTGATGATGGTGAACCACGATGGGGGATGTGTGCGGGGTGGGTTGGCGGCTGCCGCAAACGCAGCATCCATGGCCGAGTCTGTTTCGCGAACATGGCGCTCCATGTCGCCGTCGGCCAACAGACCGGCAATCTCACAATGGCGATGTAGAAGGAGCTCGCTATCAAGCATGGCCGTCAGGCTGCGAACGATTTCAGTGTATAAGTGCCGCACCGGCCCGTGGCGCAGTGCGAAGTAAGCCGTGTTCTTCACAATTGAGCGGCGGGTGGTCAACATCCCTGAGGCGAGTCTGATCTCACCGGCCAGGGCACCATGATGGACTACTCCCTTGGCCGCTATCTGCACCTCAAACCCAAGGTCAAGCAACCGTCGACAAACATCAGTTTCATCGTGGTAGTACTCGAACGTTTCATCGAAGCCCCCGATCTCCACCAGTGCGCTACGACGGAACACCACGTTTGTTCCCATTGGATACAGCATCCACGTGCTGTCCGGCGAAGAGGGGAGTGCAGCTGTGCTGGTAAGCAGTTTCGTTTCTCCCAATGCGTTGGTGGCACTCACCAACGCCTGCACGGTGACGCCGGTACCGTCCATCACCGGTCCACCCACAGCCGCCAAATGGGGATTGCTGAAGAGGGGAGCAAGCGATGACAACCACGCTGGATCGGCCACTGCGTCGTCGTCGATGAAGGCAATGAGCTCACCCGACGCCGCCCGGATACCCACATTGCGCGACATGGCCAGATTGGCCTCGTCAACGTGAACCCGTTTGATGCGATCCGCGTAGCGGTCGAGTACAACTGCGGTGTCGTCGGTGGAAGGACCCTCCACCACCACCACTTCAAAGCGCGCATACGTCTGCAACTCCAGTGAAGCAAGTGTCTGGCTCAGACTGTGACACCGATTCAACGTGTTGATAACCACCGAAACGCAGTGCACCTCAGTGTTGCGGTGGGTCGAGCCGAGATGCTTCCACGTCAGTCAAACGTTGCTCGAACACCCGGTCTCGTCGTCGGCGCGATCGAGCCTCGGCGGCGGTGTTCTCCAGTGCCAATTGCAGCTCCTCGGCCGGTAGGAACTGGGCCCGAAGGTCGGCCAGCGCCAGCTTCAACTCCATGGCGGGAGTGTCGTCGATCCGGACTGCTTCGAGCACCTGCGCCAATTCGGCGATGATCACGTCCTGGCGATCTACACGTTGCTGAAGCACCAAGAGCTGCGCCTCCAGCCGACTCCGCTGCTGCGGGCCGGCGGAGTTGTCCACGATGCGCCCCAGCAACAGATCTCGTACGCCTACCACTGCAGTGGCTCCCCGGGGAGTGAGCGCACTTACCGCCACACGTCGCAATCGCTTCATCAGGTCTCAACGTAGCGGGTGTAAACGCTTTGCGTAGGGAACCTCATCGACCCCATCCGAGGAGTACGTGGCGTACCGTCCGGGCACAGATCTTGGCGTCGAGGGCCAGGCTTTGATGACGGAGATAGAACAGCTCGTACTGCAGCTTTTGGTACGTGTCGATTTCATTGGAGGCGTACCACCACTTCACCTGAGCCCACCCGGTGATGCCCGGTCGCACCACATGGCGCATGCCGTAGAAGGGCAGCTTCTCCGACAGCGCTTTCACGTATTGAGGCTGCTCCGGCCGTGGTCCAACAATCGACAAATCACCCCGGAGAACATTGATGGCCTGGGGGAGTTCATCGAGGTGGGCGCGGCGCATGAGGTGACCAAAGCGGGTGACCCGTGGGTCGTTGGCGCTGGTCCAGTCGCCCGCCCCATCGGCTGCTGCGGCGAAGGGGATCATGGTGCGGAACTTCAACATGGTGAACGGTTTGCCCCCGTATCCCACCCGCACCTGACGAAACATCAATGGACCCCGGCTGGCCACCAGATTGCCCACCAACACCACCGGCACCATCACGGCCAGTACCGGGAGTACGGCGATGGCCAGGGTGACATCGATGAGGCGTTTGGTGCGGGTGTACACGGGCTGATGGATGTCGCCGATGTCGAACATCAATGACACTCGGCCCAATTCGGCAATAGGGAGCTTGCCCAGCCATTCGTCGTAGAAGGCGGTGAG
>JANYHQ010000511.1 GCA_025358985.1 Acidimicrobiales bacterium | reverse complement strand
CGACGCCCAGAATGGCGAAGTCCGATTCACCGATACGCGCGGCGGTGTCGACTTGGCGGATGGTGGCCTCGAGCCGCTTGGACACCACGAAGAGTTGATCGTCGCCGGTTTTGGCCCCGACTTGTGATCGAAGTTCTTCGTAGCCGTGCAGGTTGGCCAGCATCACCGCAACGGCCACGCCGTCTGATGCCATGCGCTTCACACCGAGGCGAATGCGTTCTTGGAACAGGGCCCGATTGGCCAACCCGGTGATGGGATCAACGGCTGGGAGTTGATCCGATACCCGTTCGAATTCGGTGGGCTCAAGCACACCGTTGCTCACCACCGCAATGCTTTCGACGGATCCCGACGGGCCCATCAGACCCACGTACACCTGCTCCATCGGTTCGGCGTCGACCGATGAGTCGACGGACGAGTTGCTGGCCGTCGGCGTTGCGTCGTCTGACACTGCCGTGGCGTGGGCGGCAAAGGTGGGCTGAGCCCAGCCGGGGTTCTTCCAATCGGCGACCGGTCCATCACCCGTTTCCACGGCGTCGAAGTTCCAGGCTATCGGTTGGCCGGCCGGTGACAATTTCGCTTTGGCCGTTCGGGGGGCGGCAGCACCGAAGGTAAGGGGTGCCGGTTCGTCAGAATCGCGAAGTTCCACCACCTCACCGGATGACGAAGGGAACGGAACCGCCGCCAGTGCGGGGCGTAACGCAACGCTTGAGGCGTCGGGCACGGCCGCTTCGATCACGATCTCCACTTCGACATCGGCAGCGATTTCGACTGGGGATGCGGCGTCGGGTGGGGGCTGACGCAGCGGCGCGATCCGGGCCTGCCACACACCGTCGGCCAACACGGTGGGCCGTATTTCATTGAGATATTGCGCTTGCGACTCACCCGGCAGAGCCCCCATTGCAGGGCGAGTGGCCTCGGTCTGTGAGGCCGCCGGCACGGGGGGAGTGTCGATCAATGCAGTGGTGTCGCCGCTGTAGACAAGCCGGGGGCCGCGTTGCTCCATCACCACGAACTCGGCAGTGGACTCCACGATGGTGGTCCGTTTGTTCAACTCGGTGCGCGCTCGTACATCTGCTGAGATGTCGGTCATGGCCCCGAAGTAACCAGAGATTGCGCCGTCGGTGTCGAAACGCGGGGCTGCCGCCGCATCCACCCAGCGCAGCGCTCCATCGAGGTCGCGCAGGCGGAACTGCAGGCGCCAACCTGAGCGGCGGCGGTGCGCTTGGGCCGCAGCGGTGCGAAATGGCGAGCGATCGTTCTCTTCAATGGTGTTGACCCATCCCAGACCGGAGGCGTTGTCCTGAGTCTGTCCGGTGAGCTTCACCCACATGTCGCTGATCCACGTGCAACGGCCTTTGCCGTCAAGCAGGAATACCACCAGGGGTGACGCCGAACCAATGTCACGTACTCGGTCGTCGTCCTCCGCCAAGGCGGCCGCCACCAACTCGGCGCTGGCACCGTGACGAACCGTGACCATGGTTCCTTCGGTGAGAGATGGGCGGTTGGAGTCGGTGCCGGGGTCCGCTCCAAGCGGGGCAAATCCCACCAGCAGACTCAGCGAGGATTTCCCACCGTGGTGGGGCCACCGCAGTTCTGCTTCGCCGAGGCGGGCTCCGCCCAGTGCTCTGGTGAGTGCTCCATCGAACGCCGCGGCGTGCGCAGGGTGAACAAGGCCAGACATGGGTTGCCCAACGATTTGCAGCGGGTCATGACCAAGCAGCGGTTGGACGTTTTGTGATGCGTAGACAATCCGATGACCGGGGTCCACCAGGAACACCATTTCCACGCCTGCTCGCACCAGTTCTTCAACGGGTCCGGTGACAAGGCTGGGATCGTGGACGGCGGCGGACGCCGCAGCTGACGGGCTTGCTTGAGAATCAGTCACAGCGGGCACCAGAGCAGCATCGGCATGCTCTTGATCCGACTTGACCCTCGTGATTGCCGCCGCTTCGCTTTGGTGCTCGCCCGGCCTCACGGCGCCCTGCGGTTGCGCTCTGCCGTCATAGATGTGCAGTTCATCACGACTTGGGTAGGGGAGGGTGACCGCGCCTCGTGGTTGGGTGCGGGCGGGTGGCGGTTTGCCAGAAGGCCTGTGTACTCGTCGTACGCTTTGCTCATGAAACTTGCGATGATCGGCTTGGGCAAGATGGGCGCCAACATGACGGAGCGTCTGCTCCTCGGTGGCCACGAGGTGGTGGCATACGATCGGTCCTCCGAGGCGGTGCAGGCTTCGGTGGCCAAAGGCGCCGTAGGGGTAGCGTCGCTCGAAGAGTTGGCCTCCACCGTTGGCGCCCCGGGGCAGCGCATCGTGTGGATCATGGTGCCGTCGGGCGCTCCCACCCAATCCACCATCGACGCCCTCGCTGGGCTGCTGTCAGCCGGTGACATCGTCATCGACGGCGGCAACTCCAAGTACAAGGACACCCAGGTCCGTCATGTCCAGTTGGGAGCGCTGGGTATCA
>JANYHQ010000507.1 GCA_025358985.1 Acidimicrobiales bacterium | reverse complement strand
TCTGCAGTTCTTGGCGCGGCCTTTCTTGAAGCGTCGTTCATGGATTCATGCTGACTGTGCGCTTTCGCAATAACAGTCTGCATCGGTAAGCTGACGCAGCTGTGGATCCCTAGTCCAAGTGCCGGCCCTCCGGTCGCCAGGCCTTGTGGATTGGCCGTCGATCGGTCAAAAAAGTGGCCGGGACACACTCTCGGTGTCCCTGGAGGACGGTCGTAAGCCGGGCGAGCCTGGCGAGTCCCGTCGACCCGAACCCGATCGCAGCCGCGTGTCTTAGGTTGGTAGGCCGCCGGATCGCCGATCAGGTGCTCGGCCCGACTCGGACGTGGAGAACTCACGTCCGCAGGTCAGTAGCTTCACCCAGTCGTGGACTGTCGACCACACGCCGCTCCTCGAACGTCGGGTTTGAAAGCGCGCAAGTCAGTTGCGCCACGTTTGGGAGGTGAACTCGAGCCAGAGGGTCGAGAGGGTAGAAGTGTTCGCTGAGGGGGACTTTCTACCCTCTCGAACCGGTGCCTCGATCATTCATGACTGGGATCAAGCGTGACCAACAATGTGTTGCAGATGTCGCCCAGTTGCGCCACCTGTTCGGTTGTCAGATGATCGAAAACGGTACGCCGCACCTCTGCCACATGCCCGGCAGCAATGGGCCTGAGCAACTTCATCCCAGTTTCGGTGATGGTGGCTACCTGGCCCCGTCCGTCGGTGGGGCACCGATGACGCGAGACCAATCCCGCTCGTTCCAATGATGTCATGGCGTGAGTGAGGCGGCTTTGCGAGTAGTGCATCCGATCAGCCAGTTCAGTCATTCGAAGTGCTCGCTCGGATGCCTCGGATAGTGCCACCAAGATGGCGTAGTAAGCGTGCGGGATACCCGCATCGCGTTGTAGTTGGCGGTCCAGCGCCTCCTCCAACAGCATCGTGGCGAGCATGAGCGATCGCCAGGTGGCCTGTTCCTGGTCGGTGAGCCACTTCTGTTTTCCCACCATCGCATCGTAACCAAATCCACTTGAGAGTTCAAGTAAAGGCAGCTATGATGCGTCTACGCCCAGTGCAAGGAGCACATCGTGCCGATCACTCGCCTCAATCATGCCGTTCTCTATGTCCGTGACGTGGCCCTCACGCGCGAGTTCTACGAAACCGTTCTGGGCTTCCGCACCAAAGTCTGGATGGAGGGCCGAGCAGCATTTTTCCAAGCTCCGGGTTCCACCAATGATCACGATCTGGGAACGTTCCAAATTGGATCAGGGGCAGGCCCATCACAGGCCGGAACCAGTTCCGTGGGCCTCTACCATCTGGCGTGGGAGGTGGACACGCTGGCGGAGCTTGCTCGACTGGCCGAGGTGCTCACGTCACGCGGCGCCCTTGTCGGCGCTACCGACCACGTCACCACCAAGGCGCTGTACGCCAAAGATCCCGATGGCCTCGAGTTCGAGGTGTGTTGGATCTTGCCGGCGGACCTCATCTCCGACGACGTGTTGGCCAAAGTTGCCGCCATGGATATGAAGCCGCTCGACATCACGATGGAGATAGCTCGCTACGGCGCTGAAACGCGCGGCGGCGTTGGAGTATCCATCCCTGCGTAACGCTATAGACGGGCCAAACCAGCCAGTAGCCGTTCCACCGTAAGTATGCCCACGTAGCGTCCGCGGTCATCGACGATCATCACCGGCTGCATCAACGAGTCCCTGCGGGCCACCAGCCTGCGGGCAATGTCGGCCATCGATGACGAGACGCTGGCACACAACGCGTCCACCACTCGGCCGTCGAGGGACGACTCCGGGGTCACCAGCCCCACCGGTCGATGCAGGGCATCGAGGACCACGACATGACGGAGTTGTCCGTCCTCAGCCAACAATCGCGCCGCTGAACTCACCTCATCGTGGCCAACGCAGGCCACCACGTCGAGCAACGGTGCCACCCCGGAGGCCGTACGTTCTGCCACTGCTTCGATGAGTTGTGGATGGACGCTTTCGTCGATGGCGCCCCACGGTGCAGTGGGTTTGGCGAACAAGAAACCCTGGACCAACGGCACCCCCAATCGAGCCAGAGTGCGAGCTTCAGCCATCGTCTCCACCCCTTCGGCCAACAGCCAGGCGTCCACCCGATTGGCAAACGTGCCCAGCATTTCCACCAGTGCGGCCTTGGCCTCGTTGTGGTCAATGCCCTCCACCAGGCTTCGGTCCAACTTCAGAATTGACGGTTGCAGCGCCAAAATCTGTTGCAACCCCGCATGACCGGCGCCTGCGTCATCGACCGCGATACGCGCTCCGGCGTTGCGAAGACGATCCAACACCGGCTCCAGTGCCTCATACGACGCAATGGGTCGATGTTCAGTGATCTCGATCACGATGCCCGCCAAATCACCGAGCTGGTTGAGGACCTTGGTGGCACTGTGATGCAGCATGGTCTCGGGTTCGAGGTTCACGGCAAGAAAGCAATTGGCCGGAAGATCCCAACGATGACGAGCAGCGCTGGCCACACTCAGCGCTTCGAGCTCAGGGACCAGCCCGCGATGCGCGGCCGCCGCAAACCACCGGGGGATGACCGCAGCGTAAGCTCCGTTGGGATCCTGCCGGGGACCGAATACATTGAAGTAGCGCAGCCCGATCACCGGCAGGCCATAACTGCGGTAAAATGTGCCGGCGTAGACTTCATTGATGAACTTGGTCGCCGCGTAAGGGGAAAGCGGCCGGCCGATGGTGGCCTCAATTTTCGGCAAGGTGGGATGATCACCATAGACGGAGCTGCTCGAG
>JANYHQ010000109.1 GCA_025358985.1 Acidimicrobiales bacterium | reverse complement strand
AGCCGGGGATTCCGGCAGCCAACGCAATGCGCTCACCGCTGAAAGAAGGACGCGTGATGGAGTGGCGGCCAACCGTGACGGCCCCAACCACCAAGATGGCTGCGGCCGCCATAGATCCCACCGCCGTGAGTATTCGGCGGCGGCGTTGTTCGGAGGCGGCCCTGGCCAGCAACCGATCACCGAGCTGTACAGGTACGTCTGAATCGTCCAACGAAAGATCAGACGGGAGGGCGGCCAACGCATCCACTACAACGCGCAATGAACCCAATTCCTGTCCGCACACCGAACAGTTGTCCGCATGACGACGAAACTCGAACGCCGCCGCGCCGTCCATGACACCGGATAGGTATGCCCCAATTTCTTCTGTGCGCGTACATTTACCGTTTCCGGGGCCGGGTACACCGTGCTCAATCATTCCAACCCATTTCCTCGAGCGCCAAGCGCAATGCCTTGAGCCCATAGAACGATCTTGAACGCAACGTACCTTCGGGCACCCCCAACTCCAGTGCCACCTCGGCATAGGGGCGGCCCCGAACGTACGTCTCCACGATGGCTACGCGATGATCGGGCCGGATCCGCCGCAACGCCTCTTCCACCATCCAACCGGTGATCACTTCATCGATCCTTTCCGGTTCGGCGATGTCGGGAGTGGTTGCCTCCCGAGACAGCGAAGGGCGAACATTTCTGGCCCTCAACATGTCGGTGGTGGTGTTGCGGGCGATGGAGAACAGCCATGCTCGTTGCGATCCCAGTCCCTGGTCGAAGCGATGCAGATTGCGCCACGCTTTAAGAAACGTGTCCTGCATGGCCTCCTCGGCGGCGGCGCGATCCCCCAACGCTCGTTGACAGAAGCGCAGGATCTCTGCTGCATGCAAGTCATAGAGCAGCCGCAACGATTCGAGCGACGACGCCCGAGGCACGGCTGGGGGAGCCGATACCTCATTGCGCTGGGCTCGAAACGGGGAGAGCATGGGACCGGGCTCAGCCCTTGGTAAGAATCAGCAGAAACTCGAAGTCGCCCTTGTCCTGCACGGTGACGAACCCGGGGATGTTCGGTGCTTCGATTCCGTAATCGGCGTTGGAAATGGGTGCCTTACCCAGAATCTGGAGTTGCCCGCCGTTCATTTGAGCTGACACAGGCACCTCGATGTCCTTGGTGACGCCGTGAAGGGTGAGTTTACCTTTGGCCACCACATCGACCTTGCCACTGGTGGCGCCAGCCGGAACCGCAATAACGTCAGCGGTAAAGGTGGCAGTGGGGAAGGTGTTGGTTTGGATGCCCCTGGTCTTGAGCTGACCGTCGCGCCGACTTTCGGGCGAAGTCAGTGATGACATGTCCACCGTCATGGCCACCTTGGCACTCAACCCGCTGCCTGCTTTGGTGAGCGTGAGCGTTCCGGTGACGTTGCTGGTGCGACCCACTGCTGTCTTGGTGCCTCCCACGCTGAAGTCTTCTTCCACCCGGTAGCCGGCCGATGATCCGGTACCCACAGTCCAGGTGCCCACCGGATCGGCCGCAGCGGCGGGGATGGTGGTGTCAGCGGCGGCCTTGACCGCAACCCATATTTTCTTTGTCTTCACTCTTGTGCAGACCAATCGGGCGGAGCTCCCACGGGCTGGGCTGGTGGCCTTGAGCGTGGGGCACGAAGCTCCTCCCTTGGGTTTCACTGCTGCTTCGGCGCCCAAAGTGCTGAAACCAATAGTGGCGCCGATGACGCCGACAGCGATCAGGATCTTCACGGAACGAGAACGAACGATGGGGGTCATGAGGTCTCCAAATTGGTGAACAGGCGGAATGGGACGTTGATGAAGGAGGTCAACGGAGGAAGTGTGAGCTCCGGTGCCACGGGGGCATTGATGTAAAACTTCCAGAACAATCCGTAGGCGATCACCACCAGTAGCACCAAGGCCACGGCGATACGCAGCCACAGCCGCCGACGCTTCGGGACCACGACTGTTTCGTCGCTCTGGGAATGCTCCATTGCTCTATCTACGCAGACGGCTGCCAAAGTGTTCAACTCACTTTGTTTGAAGCCCAGACGCGCAACGGTCCCACCCTCGGCGGAAAGGTGGGACCGCTACTACGAGCGATCTCCCGGCGGGGGGAGCTCAAGCTCGCTTCAAAGCATAACTCACGAGAACGGGTACACCTAGAGAAATATGGGCAAGCTTGCCCACCAGTTCTGAAACAGTGGAGACCAACGTCGCACTAGGGTCTGGTGCTCAGTTGCCCGGGTGGCGAAATGGCAGACGCAGGGGACTCAAAATCCCCCGGTGGTAACACCGTGCCGGTTCAAGTCCGGCCCCGGGCACCGAGATAACACTGCACCGATGTAACCGAACACAGGTGTACGCAGTCCTATGGTGTGCGCAGGCGGCCAAGTGGTCGCTGCTCCCACTATCCACGAGGACCGCCGCCGAACGATGTTGGCATTCACCTTCCCCGGCCAGGGGAGCCAGAAACCGGGTATGGGCTGTCCGTGGATGGATCACCCCTCGTGGGAGCTCATCCTCGACGCGTCCGATGTCGCCGGGCGTGACATCGCCAAGCTTCTCCTCGAAGCCGACGCCGACGAGCTGAAACTGCCCAGAAACACCCAACTGGCAACGTTCATGATGTCGCTGGTGGTGCTTGATGCGGTGGAGCGCGTGGGGTTGCAGCCGGGATTGGCGGCCGGACATTCACTGGGCGAGTACACCGCGCTCACTGCCACCGGTGCCATGAGCTTCGAGGACGGCGTGCGTATCGTGACCGAGCGCGGCGAGGCAATGCAGATGGCCGCTGACGAACGGCCCGGCACCATGGTGGCGCTACTAGGTATTGACGACGATGATGCTGATGCCGCCTGTCGACGCGCTGACGGCGACGCCTGGGTAGCCAACTACAACGCCCCCGGGCAGGTCGTCATCGCTGGCGAAGCAGGCGCGTTGGACCGGGCCGTGGCCGCCGCCAAAGAACTTGGTATCAAACGGGCAATGCCGTTGGCCGTGGGAGGGGCGTTCCACACCCCGTACATGGCGCTCGCCCGCGAGCGGCTCCGAGAAGCGCTTGCGCTGGCCCGGCTGAATGACCCGGAGGTGCCGGTAGTAGCCAACATCGACGGACGAGCTCACGCCGAAGCGGGCGACTGGGCGTCGCTGCTGAGCGCTCAACTGGTGTCGCCCGTGCGGTGGCGTCAGTCGGTGGTTCAGATGGCCGATGCCGGGGTCACCACCCTGGTTGAGTTGGGGCCGGGCGGAGTACTCAGTGGTTTGGCCAAGCGCATCGTGCCCGATGTACGAGCGGTGTCGGTGCAGGTGCCTGATGACGTGGACAAGCTGCTGGAAATCCTCAACGGAGCGGCGCCCGTGCCACGCCGAGTCATCGAAGGTGAACACCTGTCCATGACGGTACGCATGGTGATCAGTCCGTCGGCTGGCATCTATCAACCGGTACCGTCAGCTACCAGCGGCACCGCCGTGGATGTGGGCGGTCTGCTCGGTCATGTGGGCGACTCCGAGGTCCGATCGGCGTTCTCCGGCAACATCTCCGGCATGCTCGCGCTGGCCGGTGAGCGGGTCACCATCGGTCAACCCATCGCCTGGCTCGACGCAGGCTGAATTGATTCATCACGCCATACATAGTTTCGCCACACAAAGGGGCATCAGTTGACGAATCGCGGGGGCATCATCACCGGCTGGGGCGGTTATCTGCCCGCCGGCGTGGTCACCAACCATGATCTGGCCAAGACCATGGACACCACCGACGAGTGGATCCGGAACCGTACCGGTATCAGCGAGCGACGCTGGAGCGACATGGGCCCTGCCGCGCTAGGAGTGGAGGCCGCCAAGATAGCGCTCGACATGGCCGGTTGTGGGCCCCAGGACATTGATCTGCTGGTGTTTGCCACCTGCTCGCCGGAGTACATCTTGCCCGGTAGTTCTGCCATCGTGCAGCATTCCCTCGGCCTTACCTGCGGGGCGTTTGACCTGGGTGCCGCATGCTCGGGTTTCACCTACTCCCTGGTGGCCGCCCACGGCCTACTCAATATGGGCATGAACCGGATTTTGGTCATTGGCTCGGAGCAACTGAGCCGCATCATCGACAAGACGGATCGCAACACCGCCATCTTGTTCGGTGACGGCGCCGGAGCCGTGGTCCTCGAAGCGTGCGAGGGTGAGGGTGAACTCCTCGGGTTCGACCTGGGAGTCGATGGCTCAGCTGTCAACATTTTGTACACGCGCCACGACGAGATCACCCATATGGACGGCAAGGAGGTGTTTCGTCGAGCGGTACGAGCCATGGTCAGCTCGGCCAACCTGGCCCTGGAACGGGCCAAACTCACCATGGACGACATCGACTGGGTCATTCCCCACCAGGCCAATCGTCGTATCAGCGAAGCGGCTGTGTCGCGCCTCAATTGGCCTATGGAGCGCACCAGCGCCACGGTGGAAACCAACGGCAACACCAGCGCCGCGTCAATACCGTTAGCCTTGGTGGCCGAACTTGACGCTGGCCACATCAAGGCTGGCGACCATGTGCTGATGTGTGGATTCGGCGCAGGCATGACATGGGCCAGCGCTGTACTGCGGTGGGGTGGAGTCACCCGAGAGGGCGGGCACGGAGCAGCGGCCTACGCCGCCGAACTTCCTTCGTGAGCAGCGCCGAGCCTCCGAGCGCAGAGCCGCCAAGCAACGGGCGGGTGGTACTCGTCACTGGAGGAAACCGTGGCATCGGGTTGGCCTGCGCGCAAGCGTTCGCGGCGGCCGGCGATCGGGTGGCGGTCACCTATCGCTCGACCAAGCCCGACGGACCGTTTCTGGCCGTTCACTGCGATGTCACTTCTTCCGAGGAGGTGGAGGCGGCCTTCGTAGCGGTGGAATTGGCGTTAGGACCTGTGGAGGTGCTGGTGGCCAACGCTGGCATCACCAAGGATGGACTGCTGGTACGTATGACCGATGAAGCATTCACCTCGGTGATCGATGCCAACCTCACCGGATCATTTCGAGTGGCCCGACGTGCCGCCACCAAGATGTTCCGGGCCCGTATGGGTCGCATCGTGTTCATCTCATCCGTCGGCGCCTATTTCGGGGTGGCCGGGCAAGCAAACTATGCCGCATCCAAAGCGGGTGTCATTGGAATGGCCCGATCAATGGCGCGCGAACTTGCCCCCCGCCACATCACTGTCAATGTGGTGGCTCCCGGGGCAGTGGCCACCGACATGACAGCGGCGCTCACCGACGCCCAACGACAGGCCATGACGGATCAAACTCCGATCGGCCGCCTAGCAACCCCCGACGAGGTGGCTGCGGCGGTACTGTTCTTAGCTTCGCCTCTGGCGGGTGCTGTGACGGGGGTTGTTTTGCCCGTTGACGGTGGCCTGGCCATGGGCCACTGAAGATCTATTTTGAACTGCTCCGCTTCCCAATCTGAAAGGCAACATCAATGAACCGTGACGAGGCCTTCATCACCTTCAAAGCCACAGCCGCCGAGGTACTGGCCGTGCCCGAGGACAAGGTCACCCTGGATGCCAAGTTCGCCGATGACCTCGATGCGGACTCACTCGATCTCGTGGAGTTCGTGATGGCCCTAGAAGAGAAATTCGACATCTCCGTTCCTGAGGAGGAGTTGGAGGGTGTCGACACCATCGGCAAGGCCTTCGACCTCGTCATGGGGAAGTTGGGCTGAGCCATGACAACTCCCCGTTACTCACGACGGGTTGCGGTCACCGGCGTTGGTGTGGTGGCCCACGCAGGGTTCGGCAGGGAGGCCTTCTGGCAGGGTTTGCTCACCAGCAATCCCGGCGATGTCTCGCGCCGCATAGAGACGTTCGATCCCACACCGTTTTTCGAGAACGCCAAAGAAGCACGGCGAGCCGACCGGTTCACCCAGTTCGCGCTGGCCGCAGCCACCGAAGCCATCGCTGATGCTGGCGACATCGGAGTGGACCCGGCCCGCTTCGGATCGTTCGTAGGCACCGGCGTGGGCGGCCTCGAAACACTCGAAGAGCAAATCGTGATCCGTCACGAGAAGGGTGCTCGACGGGTGTCGCCGTTCCTGGTACCCATGATGATGTCCAACGCCGCTGCCGCCGCCGTGTCCATGCGTTTCGGGTTACAGGGTCCGTGCGAAGCCACTGTTACCGCTTGCGCGGCTGGCACCCATGCCATTGGCAATGCCGGTCGGCTCATTCAACTCGGACTGGCCGACGTCATGGTGGCGGGGGGCTCGGAAGCGGCCATGACACAGACCGCGATGGCCGGGTTCGGCAACATGACGGCGTTGTCCACGTCGGGTTGGTCGCGACCCTTCGATGCTCGCCGTGATGGGTTTGTGATTGCCGAGGGTTGCGGACTGTTGATTCTCGAAGAGATGGACCACGCCGTGGCTCGTGGCGCCCATATCTATTGTGAGTACCTGGGGTCGGCGTCCACGGCTGATGCCCACCACATCACTGCACCGGCTCCGGGCGGT
>JANYHQ010000445.1 GCA_025358985.1 Acidimicrobiales bacterium | reverse complement strand
TGATGGCGTCATGAGCACCTTCGGATGTGGCACTATGTCCGACCTTGTGACCACCGTCACCGCTCGCTCATCCAATCTTAATACCGTTGATACCTCTGCGGACATCTTGTCTGTGAGCGATCTTGAAGTGGCCTACGGAGGGGTCATTCAGGTCTTACGGGGTATTTCATTGCGTGTCCCACTGGGATCCGTGGTGGCCATTCTCGGAGCCAACGGAGCCGGCAAGACCACGTTGCTGCGTGCCGTTTCGGGCCTATTGGGGTATCAGAACGGTAAGGTAACGGGCGGATCCATTCATATGGATGGAGTCGACATCACCGGTCGGCCACCCGCCGCCAACGTCCGCGCCGGCATGGCGCAGGTGATGGAGGGCCGGCGCATCTTTGCTGAGCTCAGCGTGGACGAGAATTTGAAGGCGGGCGCCTTCACCCGCAAGGACAAAGCAGAAGTGCGAACGTCACGTGAGCGGGTCATGGAGTTGTTTCCGCGATTGGGCGAACGACACAAACAGGTCGCCGGGTACATGTCCGGAGGCGAGCAGCAGATGTTGGCCATTGGCCGGGCCCTCATGGCAAATCCGCGGTTGCTGCTGCTCGACGAGCCTTCCCTGGGACTGGCGCCGCTCATCGTGGAGCAGATCTTCGACATCGTGCGCACCATCAACGCGCAAGGCACCAGCGTGTTGTTGGTGGAACAGAACGCCGCCATGGCTTTGGGGGTGGCGGAGTTCGCCTATGTGATGGAGACCGGTCGGGTCGCCAAGTCCGGCACCGGGGCGGCGTTGCTCGATGACCCAGACATCAAAGCCCTTTATCTCGGCGGCGAGTCCGAGCACACCAGTTATCGCGAACTGAAGAGCTATCGACGAAAGCGTGACGTTGAGGTAGGGCCATGACAGTGCTCGGAATCAACAAAGGTCTTGACCAGCGCGCTGGCAATCGAACGGCGTTGCTCACAGTGGATGACATCACCATGCGATTCGGCGGGGTCACAGCCATTTCCGGCGTCAGCTTTGAGGTGTTTCGCAATGAGTTGTTTGCCATCATCGGCCCCAACGGCGCCGGTAAGACATCAATTTTCAATTGCCTCAACGCCGTGTACCACCCGCAGGAGGGTTCCATCAAGCTCGATGGGGTGGATCTCATCGGCACCAAACCGCCGTTCACCGTGGCCCAAGGCATTGCGCGAACGTTCCAGAACATTGGGTTGTTCAAGAATCTCGATGTGGTGTCGAACCTCATGCTGGGCCGCCACCATCTCATGCGCGGTGGTTTCATGGCTGGGCTCATCTTCTCCGGTACGGCCAAGAAGCAGGAGATAGTCCATCGTCGACGGGTGGAGGAGGTCATGGAGTTACTCGACCTACAGCACTTTCGAGGTCAGCCCGTTGGTCTGCTCGCATACGGAGTCCAAAAACGTATGGAGTTGGCCCGTGCTCTGTGTATGGAACCGAAATTGCTGCTGCTCGACGAGCCGGTGGCCGGAATGAATGCCACCGAAACAGAAGACATGGCCCGCTACATCCTAGAAATCAAGGACGAATTGGGTATCTCGATGATCTTGGTGGAACACGACATGCACATGGTGATGGATGTGGCGGAGCGCATCATGGTGTTGGACTTTGGCCAGAAGATCGCCGAGGGTCTCCCGGATCAGATCCGTAGCAACCCAAGGGTGATCGAAGCGTACCTGGGAGCGTCGAAGTGAGTGGGGTCAGCACCGCGACGTCGTTGCCGGCGTTGCTCGTGGAACGTGCGCGCACGAATGCTGCGGACGTCGCGTACCGCTGGTTCGGCCACGGCATCTGGAACGAGGTCACGTGGGAGGGCCTTCGGGACAAGGCTGGCGCCATCGGGGCTGGGCTCCAGCACTTGGGGGTACGGGTGGGCGAGGTCGTAGCCATTGTCACCACCGAAGGCGAAGAGTGGTTCACCGCCGAACTTGGCGCCCTCGGCATTGGAGCAGTGGTCCTCGGCCTCGACCCTTCGGTGGGGGAGTCAACGCTTCGCAGCGCGCTGCGAATCGCCGGTGCGGTGGTGGTGATCGCCGGGGACCAAGAGCAGTACGACAAGATCCAAGACGATCGAGCCTCTGTTCCCTCGGTTCGCCACATCGTGGTGTGCGCCAGCCGAGGTATGCGCTACCTCAACCACCTGGATGAGCCTGATGAGCACGGGGTCATCGGCCTGGCACAACTGGTGGCGGCTCCGGGCAACCCCACCCAGTGGGAGGCCCAAGCTCACAGTCTCAACGCCGACGCACTGGCGCAGTCAGTGGTGATGGGTGATCGAGTTGAGCAACGTACCCATCGAGATGTGTTGTTGCACTGCGAAACGGTGATGACTGCGCTGGTCGTCACCGCCCATGATGCCTTGGCCCCGCAAGGTTCGCTGGCTGATCCACTGGAACATGCGCTGGCCATGGGCGGTGCACTTTCGCGGGGAGCCTCGCTTCACTTTGGACCGGCCGGACCAACGTCGGTAGGGGTCCGCCACGTCCAACCTCACATCGTTCTGGCCACTCCCGCGTGGGCGGATTCGCTGGCCGCTGATGTAGGTCGTCAACGGGCGGCAAGCAGGGGGATCAAACGGCTGGCACTGGATCGAGGCCTGTCGCGACGCGAACCATCGGCGCAATTGCACAACGGGCGGTCCATTTCCCCCACCCTTGTTGCCGGCGTTGTTGCAACTGTCGCCGCGGCGTCGTGGTTGCTGTTGTCGGTGAAGGTCAACGACGTGCTGCGGATGGTTGTCTTGGCGCTGATCATGGCGGCGGTGGGCGTTGCGCTGGCATTGTCTGGAAGAGGGGTGGCCGGCCCACTGCGCCGGCGTTACGGCCTGTCGCGCTGTCGCGCGGTGGTCACGACTGAGGCCCTCGGTACATCCGGTCAACTCCTCGGCGCGTTGGATGTCCCAGTCATGGTCATGTCCAGTCCACTGATGAATCGCGCCCTAGCCACGGAGGTTTCGGTATGACCCAATTTCTCAACGGGTTGGTTTCGGGAGTCACTCTTGGAGGAATCTATGCACTCATAGCATTGGGTTTCGTCATCATCTACCGCGCCACGCACACGCTGAACTTCGCCCAAGGCGGATTGTTGGCGTTGGGTGCTTACATTTCCTATCTCTTCAGCGGCCCCATTCGAGGGGTGAATTTCAACAACCCGCCGTCACTACTGCGCCTGCCGTACTTCGTGGCCATTGTGCTGTCGATGCTCACCCTGGCTGCTATCGGCTGGATGTTGGAAGTCACAGTTATCCGTCGGTTCCGAGGCAAGCCAGTGTTTGCCGTCATCATGGCTACCCTCGGTGTGGCGGTGGTGCTCGGGGCAATCATGAACGTGGTGTGGGGTACTAGCCCCGTCAATCTCAACACTCCGTTCGGTGACAAATTCTCCAAGGTGGGTGGTGTGCCCATCAAGCACATCGACTTTTTCACGCTGGCAGTTGTGGCGGTCATTGCACTGGTGTTCTTCTTTGGATTCCAGAGGAGCAAACTGGGTACCGCGATGAAGGCCACCGCCTTCGACCAAGAAGCGGCCATCGCCCAGGGCATCAGTCCAAACCTCATCTTCGGGGCGTCGTGGGCCATGTCGTGTGCGCTGGCCGCCTTGGCGGGGACGTTGTTGGCATCGGGTGCCGGCAGCGTGGCCACCCAAGTGAGCCCCAGCCTGTCGGCGTTTGCGTTGGTCGGATTCCCGGCCATCGTCCTCGGTGGTGTCGACTCCCCTGAGGGTGCGGTACTCGGCGGTCTCATCATCGGCATCGTGCAATCGCTGTCAGCCACCTATGAGGAAAACATCTATCGCTATGTGGGTCACGACTTTTGGCGTCTCACGCCGTTCATCTTGATGATCATCATCTTGTTGTTCCGTCCTTCGGGGTTGTTCGGCACCAAAGAAGTGCGGAGAGTCTGATGTCGGGCGCCATTGCCACCCTCATCGCCCTGGCTGTGGGCCTGGGGGCGCTGTTCATCTGGGCTCAACGCGATCGCGCCCACGCGCTGGTGGTGTCGTATGCCAACGAGCATCGGCGGTTCCACACCACCGGCTCCAAGGTGGGCCTGGCACTGTTCGCGTTGCTGTTCATCAGTGCGCCGGTGGGGTTCTCCTGGATTGGCTACGGAAAGTTCCACCTACCCAATCAACTCATCCCGGGTTTGCCGTTGAACGAGAAGTGGTTGGTGGTTGGCGTGTACGCGGCCATCTACACCGTGGGTGCCATAGGCATGAACTTGCTCATCGGCAACACCGGACAGGTGTCGTTGGGGCACTCTGGATTCATCTCGTTGGGGGCCTACTCCATCGGGTATTTTGGCCAAGACCTCACCGTTGGCGGCAAGCATCTTCCTGGCGTGTTGTGGGTAGTCATCGCTGGTGTACTCGGTGCTGCGGTGAGCGCTGCGGTTGGGCCTTTTGCCTTGCGATTGCGGGGCAACTACCTGGCCATGGTTTCGCTGCTGCTGGTGTTCCTAGCTGAGCATGTGGCCCGGAACTGGGTCAGTTTCACCGGCGGTGACAGCAACCCGCGCAACGATCTCCCTGGATTCGTGTTCACCATCTGGCCCGGAAAGAGCATTCGTTTCAATGACGGTGGATCCACCTCATTCTTCGACACATTTTTCCTCACCAAGAATCAAGGCTATTTCTGGCTGTGCTGGGTGTTTGCCGCCATCGCAGTGGTCCTCGGACGCAACCTGCTGCGCTCCCGACAGGGCCGCGCCATGATGGCCGTTCGCGACCGGGATCTTTCGGCCGAGATCATTGGTGTGCCTCAGATGTACACCAAGACATGGGCCTTTGCGGTCTCTGGCGCGTTCGCCGCGGTTGCCGGTGCGCTCTATGCCAGTTACCTGGGCAGTGTCCAGCCCGGGAGTTTTGGCCTCGATTTCTCCATCCTGTTCATCGCCATGATCGTGGTGGGTGGCGTGGGCAGTGTGTACGGCTCGGTGCTCGGCGCCATCGGCATCGCCATGGTCAAAGACGCCATCGACTCAGCCAAGCCTTTGCTCCAGCATCTTCCTCTGGTGCAGATCGATCCGGCCAAACGCGGCCTCACGCTGGACATCTTCTCCTCACTCATCTACGGCCTGCTGCTGGTGCTGTTCCTGGTGTACTTCCCGGCGGGCTTAGCCGGGCTATGGGGCCGAATCAAACGCTTCTTCAGCGCGTGGCCGTTTGCTTCCTGATCGATGTTCAGCCCAAAGCCCAACTCGGTATGTCAAGATGAATTCAAGGAACTGTTACCCAAGTCACATCCTCTCCGCCGGTTTCTCACCCACTTCACCTCCAGTTAGGAATGTATTGCCATGAAACGATCGATCAAAACAGCCGTGGTGCTGGGAGCCGTGGGGGCGCTCGTCTTGCCTGCCCTGCCTGCTTTCGCCGCCGCCAAACCCCCGAAGGCCGGCCAGTCATGCAAAAAACTGGGCGTCGTGGTCTCCGGCCTCACGTGCACGGCGGTTGGCAAGAAGCGGGTGTACGTGGCCGCTGCGGCCCCCGTCACCACTGCCGCTCCCGCACCCGGCGCCACCGCCGCACCCACTCCTGCGGGCCTGGCCAAGGTCCCCGGATTCGACGGCAGCACCATCCGCGTCGGTTATCTGGGCAATGTGTCCGTCAATGACCAATTTCCTGCCAGTCGTAGCTTCGCCGACGGAGGTAAGGCGCTCACGGCGGGCTTCAACGCCTACATCAGCCGGGTCAATGCGGCCGGCGGAGTTGCCGGAAAGTACAAGGTAGACGTCGACTTCAAAGAGACGTATTACACGCCCTCAGAGGCCGTCAAGGCGTATGCCGAGATCAAGAACAACGTGGTCATGATCGGCCAGATCTACGGCACGCCGTTGACCCAAACGTTGGTGAAGTCACTCGCTGAGGACAATCTGGTTGGTTCGCCCATCTCGTTGGACGCGGCATGGGTGAAGAACCCCAACATCCTGCCCATTGGTGCCACCTACCAAGGTCAGGTCACCAACGTCATCGACTGGTCCATCAAAGAAGGCGGTCAAGCAGGCAAGACGTTCTGCGCGCTGTCACTGGCCAACAATCCCTTCGGTGACGCCGGAGAAGAGGGCTTCACCTTCGCCGCGTCGAAACTTGGTTTCAAGGTCGGCGGAAAGTTCAAGACATCCACCGGTCCGGCCCAGGCTCAGCAACTCAAGGCTGCTGGCTGCGATGTTGTGGTGGCCACCATTTCTGGTGAAGCACAGATGCCGCCGCTGTTGTCCGAGACGGCCAAACTTGACTACTTCCCCATCATCTTGGGCCCATCACCGTCATTTGCGTCGCGCTCGGTGATTCCGGCCAACTCGGCTCAGTTCGGCAAGCAGGTGTTCATTGCCGCCGACGGATCCCAGTGGGGTGATGAATCAGTGGCTGGTATGAAACCGCATATGGCAGATCTGCGCAAGTACGCCCCGGAGCAGATTGGCAATCCCAACCCGGCCACGGAGTGGGGCTACGCCCAGGCCAGAACGGTAGTGGCACTGCTGGAGAAGGCAGTGGCGCTCAATGACCTCAGCAAAGCTGGCATGAAGACAGCTCTGGGATCGCTCGGCACGGTGAAGCAGGACGGAATGTACCCGGACTGGAATTACGGGGATCCGGCGTCTCGAGTGGCACCATCGAGCAGCTTCATCTACGGCGTGGACATCTCCACTCCTGGAGGACTCAAGCTCATCAAGCCATGGCAGTCAGAGGCAGCCAAGCAATTCAGGTAGGCCCCTCGGGTTTACGCCTGCGTCATGGTGAGCTGAACGGAACCCGTCCCTGGGTATGGGGCGGGTTCCTTCGCGTGCGGCGCGCAAATCTTGGGAATCGACTCAACTGTGCGGCAGCACCTAAGGTTCGTCAGCCCAGAACAGTCGGGCGGGGCCGCCTGTGCCTCGCTCGGAATTACAGACATGTGCGTCCATCAGGGCGCGGAAGGACCCGAGCGTTCGTGACTACCCCCCGCTTTGCCAACCCCCAAGCCGTGAGGGACAGCCTCCGTTCGGTCAACTACCTGGCCGATGATGCCATTGCCGGGGTGGTGTTTTTGGCGGAGCGTCTGGGCAAGCCAATCCTGGTGGAAGGGCCCGCCGGTACCGGCAAAACGGAGTTGGCCAAATCGGTGGCCCGTATGACCGGGGCCCGTCTCATCCGCTTGCAGTGCTACGAAGGCTTGGACGAGTCCAAGGCGCTGTACGAGTGGAATTACAAGAAGCAACTGTTGCGTATCCAGGCCCAACGTGTGGCCGAAGGTGAAGGTGGAAGCTGGTCTGACATCGAAGAAGACATCTTCGGTGAGGAGTTCCTACTCGAGCGTCCGCTGCTCGAGGCCATCCGGGCCACGGAGCCGGTGGTGCTGCTCATCGACGAGGTGGACCGGGTGGAGGTGGAAACCGAGGCACTATTGCTCGAGATCCTGTCGGACTATCAGGTCTCCATTCCCGAACTTGGCACGGTGGAGGCCACGCAAATCCCACTCGTGTTCCTCACGTCCAACAACACCCGTGAGCTGAGTGAAGCGCTCAAGCGGCGATGCCTGTTCTTACATATCGACTACCCGCAGATGGACCGTGAGAAGGAGATCGTGCTCACCCGGGTACCGGACATCAATGAGCACCTCGCCGATCAGATCGTGCGTATCGTGCGCTCCATCCGCCAGATCGAACTGAAGAAGTCACCAAGTGTCTCCGAGACCATCGACTGGGCCCGCACCCTGGTGCTGCTGGGCATCAACGAGATCGATGCCCAGCAAGCCAAAGAAACACTTCACGTGTTGTTGAAGTACCAAACTGACATTGCCAAGGCCGCCAAGGAACTCGGCAACGAGAAGAAGTAGGCGCGCATGCTTGATGTTCTGAATGGATTCGTCACCGAACTGCGAGCCGCTGGAATTCCGGTGAGCCTCACCGAGTCCCTCGATTCCATGGCTGCGGTGAAGGAGATACCGCTGGAAGATCGCATGGCATTCAAGGCGGCATTGGGTTGCACACTGGTGAAGAACCAACAGCATTATCGGGCGTTCGAAACGGTGTTCGAGGTGTACTTCAGCTTGCGTAACGCCCCTACTGGCGCAGCCGATGGCGACCCCGACCAGCAGGGTGACGCCAACCAGTCACCCGGTATGCCCGGCCAGGATGGTGGGGGCGGCATGGACGGGCTCACCCCCGAAGAGTTGGCCCAGATGCTGTACAACGCACTGCTGAACGCCGATCAGATGATGATGCGGGCGTTGGCCAAAGCAGCAGTGACGCGCTTCAGTGGTATGGAGCCGGGACGCCCGGTGGGTGGTACCTATTACCTCTACCGCACCCTACGCAACCTGGATCTGGAAGGCATGCTGGACAAGCTCATGGAGTCATCCAAGGAGCAGGCCGGGGGAGAGCTCACCGGGTTGGAGGAGCGCCTCGAACGTGACGAGTTCGAGAGTCGGATAACCCAGATGCGCCAAGAAATCGAGGCAGAGATCCGGCGCCGGTTGGTGGCCGATCGTGGTGCCGAGGCCATGGCCCGCACACTGCGCAAGCCGTTGCCCGAAGACGTGGACTTCATGCATGCCACGCGCGAAGAGATGGTGTCGCTGCGTAAGGCCATCTACCCGCTCACCCGCAAGTTGGCGGTGCGCCTGGCCCGTAAGCGCCGTCACGGTCGTAAGGGTCCATTGGACTTCCG
>JANYHQ010000442.1 GCA_025358985.1 Acidimicrobiales bacterium | reverse complement strand
GGGGGCGAAGTGGTCAAAATCGGGCTCCAACAACTGGAACCGGAACGGACGGGGGATGCCTTCCACTGCCCACGACACTGGATTGGGCTCGTAGCCCCCCATCACCAGCGCGCCTACTTCCTCCTTGTAATACGTGAGGCGATCCGGGTCGCGCAACGTTGGTAGGTCACGGGTGACACCTTCTATCTGCGAGGTGATGACGTATTGGTGCTCCACTGATACGAGCGGCACGTTGACGCCCACCGTGGCGGCCAGGGCCCGTGTCCATTGACCGGCGCACACCACCACCACCTCGCACTCGATACGCCCATGCTCGGTGATGACTGCGGTGATCACATCGTCGATGACCTCGATGGACAGCACCTCGGTGTCCTCGCACAGTGTGGCCCCAGCCATGCGCGCTCCACGCGCCAAGGCCATGGTGATGTCCGACGGATTGGCCTGGCCGTCGGTGGGCAGGAATGCTGCGCCCACGACATCGTGGACGCTCATCAGCGGCCACAGTTGCTGCGCCTCAAGCGGTGACAGCAGATGCATCTCCAGGCCGAACGACGTGGCCGTGGTGGCTTGTCGGCGAACCTCATTCCACCGCTCCTGAGTACATGCCAGACGAAGTCCGCCGTTCATCTTCCACCCCGTGGCCAAGCCGGTTTCGGCTTCGAGGCTCTTGTACAGCTCTACGGAGTGGCCCAGCAATTGCGTGATGTTGGCACTGGAACGAAGTTGGCCCACCAAACCAGCGGCGTGAAAGGTGGAACCGGACGTGAGCTTGTGCTGTTCCACCAGCACGGTGTCCGTCCATCCCAACTTGGCCAGGTGATATGCGGTTGAACAACCCACGATGCCGCCACCGATGATGACCGCTCTGGCTGCATTGGGTGGTGGCGCCATGTGCCGATGTTCCCCTTTACGTGGAGTGTGGCGGAACGGTAGCGCGCCACCCCCTGAGTACTAGGCATCTGGAAGAGTGGCGCAGTGAACGCTGATCAACTTCTCCCCGCCGCGGTCCTGTGGGACATGGACGGCACGCTGCTCGACACCGAGCGGTACTGGATCGAAGCGGAGTACAACCTGGTAGCCGAACATGGTGGTTCGTGGAACGACCATCACTGTCACGCCGTGGTGGGCATGGACCTGAGGGACTCGGCTCGGTACATCCAGACCCATGGTGGGGTGGACCTGCCCGTAGATGTGTTGGTCAATCAACTGCTCGATAGGGTGCTGGCCAGTTTGCATTCCAACTCCGACGCAACCGCACTGTGGATGCCCGGCGCCCGGGATTTGCTTGGCCAGCTCAGAGCAGTCGGCGTGCCCTGCGCGCTGGTCACCATGTCGTGGCGACGATTGGCTGACGAGGTGGTAGCGCTGCTCCCGCAGGGTACGTTTGACGCCGTCATCGTGGGCGATGAAGTGACAATGGGAAAGCCGCACCCGGAGCCTTACCTGAACGCGGCGGGCGCCCTGGGAGTGGTTCCGACGCGCTGTGTGGCCATTGAGGACTCCCCCACCGGACTGCGATCGGCGGAGGCGGCAGGCTGTGCGTCGGTGGCTGTGCCAAACCTTGTGCCCATCGCCGCCGTTCCCGGGCGCATCGTGCTGACGTCTCTGGTGGGCGTCACTGCGCAATGGTTGGGGACCCTGGTGACGCAACGGACAGCCGCTAGGTCGCCAGGTCCGCTGGATACGTGATGGCGATCTCAACAATGGACCGGCGGAAATCGCGCTGATTGTTGGTGATGAAACGATCGGCGCCGCAGTTCACCGCCGTGGCCAGATGAACAGCGTCCGCTGCTCTCAACCTGTATGTCGCACCCAGGGCCACCGCCAGATCGGCCGTTGCCTGGTCAACAGGGCGTAGATCGAGGCGAGCAAGCAGGGCAGCCAGGGCCACCAGTTCGTACTCGGCCCCGTCACGGATGGGTTTGCTCAGCAGTTCTGGCAGCAACAGAACCGATCCAATCCCGGCTGACGCATCACCGGGCATCATCACGCCGGGCAACAGTGCCAGTACCCGGTGTCCCAATGGATGCCCCTTGACCGCGGCATAGATCAATACGTCTGCATCAAATGCGTCCACCAAATACATCCGTGGGCGCGCTCAGCGACCCTTTCGCCCCAACCGCACTTCGGACAACAGCGCATCTGCGCGTTCGGCACTGAGCGACTTGCCCTCACCCAGCTTGGACTGTCGGCCACGATCGAGAAGTTCTCGAACGGCACGGGCCGACGCCATGGCCTCATCGGCTCGTCGACTCCGCAGTGCGTCTGGTCTCACCACTACCGCAACCGGCTTGCCATGACGCGTGATGACGACCTCCTCCCCATCGGCCACCCGATTGAGCAGATCTGGAAGCGAAGCGCGGGCTTCGCTCACTGTCACGGTCGTCATAGTGGGTAAGACTATCCACTTTCGTACGGTCATGTACATCGAAGTACGAAATTTCTTGTCCTCTGCGCTTCGCAGGTACGGTCGGTGAGATGCAACGATCCAATCGCCGTCCGGGGATCTTGGGTCCAGGCGTAGGGGATGCGCTGTTGGCGGCGGCGGCGTTCGGATGCGCCACACCATTTGCCAAGCGCATCGGTGACGGTGTCAATCCTCAACTCTTTGCTGGTTTGCTCTATCTCGGCAGTGGTTTGGTGCTTACCGCCAGCCTGGTGTTCCGGGGTCGTGAGGCCAGCCTGCGACGCTCGGATGCTCCGGCCATGGCCGGGGCGGTGTTGTTTGGCGGCGTGGTGGCACCGGTACTGCTCATGGTGGGGTTGCGCACCACACCGGCGGCGAGTGCGTCGTTGTTGCTCAATCTCGAAGCGGTACTCACCGTCTTGGGCGCATGGCTGATTGCGCGAGAACACGCAGACAAACGGATCGTGCTCGGAATGGTGGTGATCGTGGCCGGGGGACTGCTGCTTTCCGTGAGCGGTGACGGCCGATTGGCGTTCAGCTTCGGTGCCGTGGCCATCGCTGGAGCGTGTCTGTGTTGGGCCATCGACAACGTGGTGACCCGTCCACTGTCGGTGCGCGATCCCCGTCAGATAG
>JANYHQ010000392.1 GCA_025358985.1 Acidimicrobiales bacterium | reverse complement strand
CACGTTGCGGCGGGCGCAATCCTGGCTCCACTCGATGCAATGGGTCGGGGTCCGTCCGCTCGCTAGACGCTGGTGCCGAGTACTCGTCCCACCAGGGTGGTGACCGCCATGGATCCGCCACCGAGTAGCACGAGGCGGACCGCGGCCCTTGTCACAGATGCACCCCCCAATCGTGCGCCGATGCCGCCGAGGACGCCTAGCGCCAGCAACGTCAACACGACGGTGCCGGGGATTCGCAGAGCTGACGACGCCAACCCCATGGTCAGTGCAGGTACGGCGGCGCCGAGGGAGAAGCTGAGCGCTGAGGATAGCGACGCCTGGATCGGTGATGTGAGGGCATCTGGATTCAGACCCAGTTCATCGCGGGAGTGAGCGGCGAATGCGTCGATCGCCGATAGTTGTTGAGCCACCTCCATGGACAGCGCTTGAGTTAGCCCCTTCTGGCAGTAAAGCTCGGCCAGCTCCAATAGTTCCTCGTTCGGATCAGCGGCCAGCGACCGACGTTCCATCTGCAGATCGGCCAGTTCCGCGTCGCGCTGGGAGGCCACCGAGGAGTATTCCCCAGCGGCCATGGACAACGCTCCGGCCACCAATGCGGCGACCGCGGTGAGCACCAATACCGAGCGTGACGCATTGCCGGCGGCCACGCCGATGAGGAGGCTGGCAGTGGACAACAGCCCATCATTGGCGCCCAGTACACCCGCCCGCAGCCACCCGCTGCGATGACTTCGGTGCTGCTCGCCCACGTGGCCGTGATCACTCATTCCCAGAGATTGGCACGCTTCGCCGCGTCACAAGCAGATCACAGGGTCATGACGTGAGTCACCAATCTGTTGCTCAATGTGAGGTCATGCGAATCTCTCTCGTCATCGCCGCTGCCGGAACTGTTGCTACCCTCACCGTAGGTGTTCCCGTTTCGGTGGGCGCCGTCACCCGCACCGCATCTACTCGCACGGCAGTGGCCAGCCAGGCGGTGTCGGTCAGCGGGCAAACCACGGTGGCGGCCTTCAAGAGCGGTGCCATCGGAGCAATCATCACCGCATACAAGGGTCCGTCTCTCACCAGCGGCGTTCAGGGCACGGTGACGAACCACAAGAACGTGTTCGGCCGAGCCGTGTTCACGGTCATTGGTGAGGATGGCGATTTTTACAAGGTCAATTTGCCGGTACGGCCCAACGGGTCGGTTGGATACATCTCCAAATCCGATGTCACCACGTTCGCCAATCCCTACCGCATCACCATCTCACTGAGCGCCAAACGGCTGACGGCCTACAAAGGTAGTCAGGTGATTTTCACCACAACCGCAGCAGTAGGCAAGAAGAGTTCCCCCACTCCCACGGGCAGCTTCTACACCGTTGATCTGGTGTCCCCACGAAAGAAGACCGGCGCCTATGGCCCGTATGCCATAGGGCTGTCAGGCTTCTCCAACGTGTACCAACGCTTCGGTACCGGCGATGGCCGCATCGCCATCCACGGCACCAACGAAACGAAGAGGTTGGGTACCGCTGTGAGCTCGGGCTGTGTGCGCCTCTCCAATGCCGCCATCACCACCTTGGCCACTACGTTGCCGCTGGGTACCCCGGTGACCATCAGCGCTTAGGCGCCTAGGCCTGATGTCAGCCCCCGTCGTACTTGTTGCAAAATTGCGTTGCCGGTGACGAGTTTTGCTACGAGATGGGTCGGTTGCAAAATTCGGAGGGTGGTTTCGGGGGCGACGCCGACGGAAAGGCGCGGCGCAGGCCCTGCGGCCTACCCTGCGGTATGGACATTTCGTACCCACCCGACGCCGCCGTGTATCGGGAGAAGGTGCAGGCCTTTCTGGGCGAGCATCTACCCGCCGACTGGCGTGGTCTGGGGGCGTTGGGCCACGCCGAGGCGGGGGAGTTCACCAAGTCGTGGCGTTCTACACTCTCGGCAAACGGCTACTTGGCACTGTCGTGGCCCAAGGAGTTCGGTGGGGCCGGGCTCACTCCGTTGGAGAGTGTGGTGTTGGCCGAGGAGTTCGCCAAGGCGGGTGTGCCCACCGGGGGTTCCAACGACGGGTTTGGTATCTCAATGCTGGGCAACACCATGTTGAAGTGGGGCACCGACGAGCAGAAGCGCCACTATCTGCCCCGAGTATTGTCCGGTGAGGACCTGTGGTGCCAGGGCTACAGCGAGCCGGCGGCGGGCAGTGACCTGGGCAATCTGGGATGTCGGGCTGAGCTTGACGGTGACGAGTGGATCATCAACGGTCAGAAGATATGGACATCAGGAGGCCACACCGCCAATCACATCTTTGTACTGGCCCGCACCGACTCGACCGCCCAGAAGCATCGGGGTATCTCGTTCTTGTTGGTGGACATGCGTCAACCGGGTGTGGAGGTAAGGCCGATCAAGATGATGTCGGGGGAGTCGGAGTTCAACGAGGTGTTCTTCTCCGATGCGCGCTGTCGCCGGGGCGATGTACTCGGTGAAGTCAACGGCGGCTGGGCAGTGGCCATGACCCTGCTCGGCAACGAGCGCGGGGCCGGTGCCGCCGTCAATGCCATTGGTTTCCGGGTGGAACTGAACCGGGTCACGGAACTGGCCCGCCAACGTGGTCTCACCCAGGACCCACATATCCGTCAACGATTGGCACGTGCGCATACGAGTGTGGAGATCATGCGCTACGCCGGCTATAAGGCGCTCACCAGCTTCCTGAACGGCAAACAGCCCGGTGCCGATGCGTCCACCGGCAAGTTGTTCTGGAGCCAGTACCACCAAGAGATCACCGAGTTGGCGGTGGACATCTTGGGGGCCGATGCCATGACGCCCACCGGCCAGGGTCCGCACGGGGCGTTCCGTTTCGATGCTCCCGGCGCCCCCAACGACAGCGCCAACTGGGTGGGGGTGTTCTACAACGCCCGGGCTGGCACCATCTACGCCGGAACCTCGCAGGTACAAAAGGGAATCGTAGGTGAGCAGATCTTGGGCCTCCCCAAGGAGCCTCGGGCCGACGGTGGACCGTGGAACGAAATCCCCGGTCACGGTTGAAACTGCCGCCTGCCTCTGGTTCAGATGTCGGGGGCGGCCCCTGGTTGGGACTCAGGTCCCGATGACATGGTGGGGTTGCGGCTGATGATGAGGTCAGCCACTAGTCCAGTCCATCCGGTTTGATGGGAGGCGCCAAGACCCTGGCCGGTTTCGGCGTGGAAATACTCGTGGAACCACAATGAGTTGTGCCACCGCTCATCGGTTTGCAATCGGGACACGTCCCCGAAGCAGGGGCGCCGTCCGCCGCTGTCGTTACGGAACAGCGACACCAGCCGATCTTCGAGTTGGTCAGCTACTGCTGCCAGGGTGATGCGCGTACCGCTACCGGTGGGGAACTCCACCAACCGGTCGTCGCCAAAGAAGCGATGGAACCGCCGGATGGACTCGATGATGATGTAGTTCACCGGGAACCACACCGGCCCCCGCCAATTGGAGTTTCCTCCGAACAGGCCACTCTCGGACTCACCCGGCTCGTAGTCCACACTGAAGTGTTGACCACCCAAGTCAAAACTGAATGGCTTGTCGGCGTGGGCTTTGGAGAAGGCCCGTAAACCATGGTCCGACAACAACTCCGCTTCATCGAGCAGGTAGCCCAATACCCGGTCGAGATGGTCAGGTGACACGATGGACAGCAGAATGCCTTCCGCCCCGTCGCGCACCAGCGTGGCCTGGCTGGACGTGAGGTATTCCTGGCGATGGCGGAGAAACCATCGCATGCGATTGGCGAAGTTGGGTAACTGCTCCAGGGTTTGTTGACCCAGCGTGGTGGTAGCGGCCAACGCCAGCGCTCCCACCATCGATCGCACCCGGATGGGGATGCGCTCACCGGTTTCCAAATGCAGTACGTCGTAGTAGAAGCCATCTACTTCATCCCATATGCCTTGCTCGTGGATGGCGGACGCGATATAGGTGAAATGCTCAAAGAACTTGGTACAAATGTCTTCATATGCTCGGTCGTGCTTGGCCAACACGATGGCCATCTCCAACAGGTCCAGGCAGTACATGGCCATCCACGAGGTGCCATCGGACTGCTCCATCACCCCGGCCACCGGAAGCGGTGACGATCGGTCGATGGGTCCGATGTTGTCCAGCCCCAGG
>JANYHQ010000371.1 GCA_025358985.1 Acidimicrobiales bacterium | reverse complement strand
CGACGCCGAGAAGTTCATAAAAGTCTGTAGTGGTGGCCATATGCGCAGTTTCGGGAGGGGGGTGGGTGGAATTCAGCCATCGGTAAGGCGCTAACCATCGGTAAGGCGCTGGGAAAGCCGAAGACTGACAGCAGCCACGGCAGCCATGGCTTGGGGATAGTTCATACGGGTCGGCCCCAGAACCCCAATTGTGCCAGCTGGCCGACCATCCACCAGATACGGCGCCGCCACCACACTGCAGGTGAGCAACGGCTGGAAGGCCACACCCGCGCCGTGCTCAGTACCGATGGACACGCTGGCGCCTCGGTCCAAGGCGTCGCGCAACAAGTTGACCACCACGTATTGCTGTTCGAGGGCCGCCAGGACCTGACGGACGGTGTCGAGTGCATCGAAGGCCCCCGCCATTCGGGCCACGCCCCCGACGAACACCGGTACCCAGCGGTCAGAATCATTGGTGACCCGGGGGGCCACCGAGGCCAGGGCCGCCCAGCACACCGCGTCGGTACGGGGATCACCGGTACTGGAACGCTCGCTGGGCACCGGATCGATCGGGTTTCTCCCCACCAGCACCGACCACAGATGCACCGACGCATCGGCCAAGTGTTGTTGTCCGGTATCGGCGGCCAATTCCAGTGTGTGTTTGTCTACCGTTCCGCTCGACGACACAGTGACCAACAACGCCACTTCTACCGCTCGACCGTCGCGGCCGGTACCCGGACCGAGGCCCACCACTTGGACCGATCGGATGGTGGCGGACTCCGATTCGGGAGCTACCACCACTGCGGCATAGTCCGTGAGACTCGACAGCAGACGCGATGTGTCCGTGAGCATGCGCTCCAATTCGCCGTGGGCCTGGTCGAAGAACGCTCTGACCTGCATGCTCTGGGGCGCACCGAGTTGCCCCGGGCCCAGCGAATCCACGAAGAATCGGTATCCCTTGTCGGTGGGGATACGTCCGGCGGAGGTATGGGGATGAGTGAGATAGCCGTCGCGTTCTAGCGCGCTCATTTCATTGCGGATGGTGGCGGAGCTGACCTGTAGCCCGGTGGCCGAGCCGAGATGCGCCGACCCCACCGGTTGGCCGGTGGTGATGTGTTCGTCGACGACGGCGCGCAAGATGACCGCCTTGCGTTCGTCCAGCGACCGCTCAGCTGAGGTGGGCTCGGTGTGGTCCTCGCTCGTCATGTTCGTGGGGTTCCGGCACGAGTGCCAGGACCTTGATGCTACCTTCCCGCCGCCTGCAAACCGGATGAGGCCCTTACGGGCGAGGCTCGGCGCGGACCGCGCCATAGCGGGCCAGCGCTTCGCTGCGCTCCACGGCGTGGTCAACGATCCTGGAGACGTACTGCGAAGCACCTCCGGCGGCAAACAGAGTGGTGAAATCGCCGGCCGTTTCATCGAGCCATGGCTCATGGATGTACTTCTTGGTGACACCCGCCAGTTCGGGTACATAGCGTTTGACGTACGTACCTTCGGGGTCGAACTTCTTGCCTTGGCTTACGGGGTTGAACACCCGGAAATAGGGGGCGGCGTCGGTACCGGTACCAGCCGTCCATTGCCATCCGTGCTGGTTGGAGGCCAGGTCACCGTCCACCAACTGCTCCATGAACCATCGGGCACCTCGCCGCCAATCGATATGGAGGTCTTTGACCAGGAAACTGGCCACGGCCATACGGACCCGGTTGTGCATCCAGCCCTCGGCCAGCAACTGTCGCATGCCAGCATCGATGAACGGATAGCCGGTGTTTCCGGTGCACCACGCCCGGAAGCGCTCGTCGGCGTGGGGCCCCGAGTCGTAGTGCATGCCTTGCATTTGCGGGGTGAAGGCACTGCGCGCCGTGTCGGGGCGATGCCAGAGCACATCGGCATAGAAATCGCGCCAGCACAATTCGGTGCGATACACCCGGGCGCCTTCACCTGGATGGTCGCCGAGCAGTGCCAGCAATTGCCGCGGGTGGATTACGCCGTACTTGAGATCGGGTGACAGTCGACTGGTGGCGTCGGCCGCCGGATTGTTGCGCATCTCATCATAGGCGCGCAGATGATCATCAACGAAAACGCGAATCCTCCCGGCCGCTGCCATCTCGCCGGCTTCCGGAAGCGTGGCATGGGAGCCCCCAGGACTGGCGTGGTCCGGCAATCCTTCATCGGCCACCGTGGTGAGCCAGGCAACCGTGCCAGGATCCATCCGGGGCCCAGGCATGTGGGAGGCGGCGGACTGCCCCCATACCCGGCTGAACGGTGTGAACACTTTGAACGGGCTGCCATCACCCTTGCGCACCGTACCGGGCTCCAGCACATAGGAACTGTCCACCGAATGCAGTTCCACATCGTCGGCCGCCAATGCCCGCCGTACGCCTTCATCACGACGGCGTCCATACGGGCCAAAGTCACCGGTACAAAACACACGTTGCGCACGTACGCGTTTGGCCAAGGCGGGAAGTACCTGGAGCGGGTTGCCTCGCAGCACCACCAGCGGCAGTCCTGCATCTCGTAACGACCGTATGCACGCAGACAGATAGCGCAGACGGTTGACGCCACTCGGCTTCACCAATGCGGGGTCGGAGACGAACACTGCCAAAATGCTGCCCCCATTTCCGTGGGCGGCGGCCACTGCGGCCTCGAGCGCCGGGTTGTCGGTGAGTCGCAGGTCACGTCGAAACCACATGATGGTGGTTGACGTGTTCACGCTGGTCTCGTAGTTGTAGGCACCGAACCGATCGTGGTGGTGGTGCTCGGGCTACTGGTACTTGTGGTGGAAATGGAGCTCGTGGACGTAGCGCTTGGTACAGACGTTACGGGAGCCAACGAGGTGGCCGCCAGCAGGGTGCTGGTGACTCTCACCGTGACAGTGGTGGCCGTCGGCGGGATGGGCACATTGGCCGGTGGGTTGGTAGGAAACACCACCACGATCGACGGTAGTGGCGCGGGCACGGGGGCTGAAGTGACTGCGGTGGCTACTGTCGAACCAGCAGTGGTGAGGAGCTCTTTGGCTTTGTCCAACTGCGTTTGGATGGCCCCGATCTTCACTTCCAGATCGTTGCGCTGTTGCACCGCCACATCGGTTTTGTCCCGCTCTTTTGACAGTCGTTCCGATGACCGGATGTTGAGCACCGTGGCGGTGATGCCCGAAATGGCAGTGAGACTGGCACCGGCAAGAATGGCCAACGCGGGATTGAGAGGTTTGCGTTCCTTCCTCGGCAAACCCGGCTGATACGTACTCACCGGAATCTCGGTGGAGGCGGGGGATGTACCAATCTGCGTGGGCTGCGCTTTTCCTGGCTCGGCGCTCGAGGGAGTCTCGTCGTCGGGCACATTCATGAAGGCAACGCTACCGGAGCCACTCCAGCGGACGGTCTCTACTGACCAGTGAACACCGCCGGGCGTTTCTCCAGGAACGCCGCCGCGCCTTCGCGATGGTCCGCAGTCCGAAACAATCGCGCCAGGGTGGATGACACCCAAGTTCCCACGGTGTCCCAGTCCGGATCCAAGGTTGTGCGCAAACCTGCCTTCAACGCCTGGACGGCCAACGGCGGGTTGGCGGCAATCCGTTCGGCCAATGCCAATGCGGTGGGCATCAACTCAGAGTGGGGCACCACCCGGGACACCAGGCGTATCCGAAGTGCCTCCACTGCGTCCACCAGGTCTCCGGTGAACAGCAATTCGGCCGCTTTCTCCCGACCCACCAGCGATGCCAGCCTTCCCAGACCGGCCACGTCACTGACAAGGCCGCGCAGCACAAACAACTCACCGAATCGGGCCCGATCGGACGCCACCCGGATGTCGGCCAGCAGCGCCAGTTCCATGCCCCATCCAACCGCAGCACCGTTGACAGCGGCGATCACGGGAATGTCGGTATGCAGTAAGGCGTCAGCGGCCGGCGTGGTGCGGGGCTGGCGTTCCAGCCGATCCGACGGACCACCCTCGGCGACCATCACGAGACGGACATCGTCACCGGAGCAGAACGCCGGGTCGGCTCCGGTGATGACGATGCAGCGTGCGGTGCTGGTTCGCACTGCGCTCTCCAATGCGCCATAGGAGCCGTGCGTGAGTGCATTGCGCGTCGCAGGTCGGTCCAGCGTGATGACATCGATGTACTCGCCGTGGCGCTCCACCCGCAGGCCAACCGGATCCCCCTGGTCCACCGCGCTCACGTGGCCAGATGAGTGGTGAAGAAGGCCAGTACCCGCTCCCACGCCAGCGCCGAGGCTTGCTCATCGAACTGTGCGCGATGATCACAATTGAATCCGTGATCGGCGTCGTATACGAACACGTCACTGGCCGGAAATGAGGTACGAATACTATCGATGGCTTCGGGTGGCAACGAGTGATCCTTCGACCCCAGATGGAACTCGAGGGGTACCTGGGGTTGCTCATACAAGAACTCGGTGACCCGGGTGCCGTAGAACGATGATGCGGCGTCCACCAACCCCGCGAGCCGAGTTGCCGCCAAGAAGGCCAACACACCTCCCCAGCAGTAGCCCACCACACCCACCTTGGCCATTCCTTCGTTGCGCAACCACGTGGCTGTGGCGGCCACATCGCGTAGTTGAGGATCAGTGCCTATGCCCACCACGTGACCACGTCCGCTGGTGATGCCATCAGCGTCGTAGCCGAGTTCCACGCCCTTCTCGCGCCGGTCGAACAATGCCGGAGCGGCAACCAAGAACCCTGCCGCTGCGAATTTGTCGGTGACTTCTCGGATGTGGGCGTTGACCCCGAAGATCTCCTGGATCACCACCACACCCCCCTTGGACGTGCCTTCGGGCCGGGCTACCCAGGCGTCGAAAACGTGACCATCCGAGGACGTGATTTGCTCAATGGATCCCATGGAAAATGACCCTACCCTGGCCCCCGTCCACAAGGGCCAGTCGAATGCTTGGCCACCCCGATGGCGGCGCTGCGACGTGTCGTGAATCGCACCCACGCTCCGGACAACACCCCACGAACGGCCACCGTGATGAGCACCACCGTGGCTTCGAGGATCTGTACGAATTCGGTGGGAACTTCGGACCTCAGTTCCATCCCGATGGCCCCGGTCTGGAGCGCACTGAAAAACAACCCGAACGCCACCGTTGCCATCAGACCACTGGCGGCCACCACGGCAATCATCACCCCGTCCCAGCCATAGTTGCCGCCGATGCCGCGCACGAAGCGGTGGGGGCCGGCCAATGCCAACATCCCTCCGCCCAGTCCCGCCAAACCACCCGACACCCCCAAGATGGCCATGACGTTTCGTTCCACCGCCACCCCGCCGAGGCGGGCGAATCGCCGGGCTCCCCCGGCCATACGCCATTCGTAACCAATGGTGCTCCGGTGTACGAGGAACCACAACGCGCCGGACACCACCACGGTCACGGGCACCCCGATCGACCATTGTCCGAGTGACGGCAAGAATGCCGCCGGACGAACTGCGCGAGTGGTGGGCGAACTGCGGGTGGGGTCAGCCAATGGTGATGAGATGAGCCACTGGGTGAAATAGTCCGCCACGAAGTTCAGCATCAGCGTGACGATGAACTCGTCCATACCCACTCGGCGCCTTGTGACACCAGCAATGCCCGCCCACAATGCGCCGCCCAGTGCCGCCAACAGCAAACACAATGGCACCACCACCAATGCAGGGCCCGGCACATAAATGCCACCCACCACTGCGAACAGTGCACCCATCAGGAACTGGCCGGGTTGGCCCAGGTTCACTGCACCTGTAGAGAATGCCAGCGATGCCGACAGCCCGCACAGCACCAGTGGGACAGCATTGCCAGCCGTGTCGGCCACCGCTTGGTGACTGCCGAGCGAGGAGTGAAGCAGGCCGGCATATGCATGGGATGGCCGATAGCCGAACAATTTCAGAAGGACCACTCCTAGCATCAACGCTGAGACAACCCCGGCCAGTGCAGTGATGAAGGTTCGGCGCGGCGTCATGGCGATCCGCTCAACATGGCTGCCCCCACCTCCGCGATGGTCAGCGACGCAGTGGCCCCTTCCAATGCCACCGTGCCCCGATGCAACACCACCAAACGGTCCGCCAGTTGAAACAATTCGTCGAGGTCGGCAGAAATCAGCAGCACACCACGACCATCAGCGCGCATACTGAGTATCAGCTCATGCACCTGTTGAATGGAGGCGACGTCCAGGCCCCGGGTGGGTTGATCCAACACCACCAGTGCTCGGTCCATTGCCAGCTCCCGCCCGAGAATCACCTTTTGCTGATTGCCGCCCGACAGCGAGCCGATGGGCTGACGAAACGAGTTCATGGTGATGGAAAAACGGACCTCCAACTCGTCGACGAAGCGGCGGGCCCGGCCGGCATCGAGGATTCGTCCTGCCGTGGATGTGAACGACGGAGTGAGCCGATGATGGGTCATCCGCGCATTGTCCAGGATTGACTCGTTCACCGCCTCACCGTCGAGTTTGCGTTCAGCCGCCACGTAGCTGAGGTGACGCCGCCTCTCCAGAATGCTGGCGGTGGTGATGTCCACACCGTCAACCACCATGCGACCATCAGTGCACTGATGATCGCCTGTCACGGCGGCCACCAATTGGGTTTGTCCGTTGCCTTCCACCCCCGCCACTCCCATAATCTCCCCGGCATTCACCACGAGGTTCACTGGCCCCAGACCACCGCCGCGCAGTGGTGCAACGCGCAATTGCTCCACGCGCAGCACGGTACGTCCGGGCGACGACGGCACCCGTTTTGCGGTGAACAGAACATCACGTTCCACCATGAGACGGGCCAGCCCCGCCTTGTCCGTGTCGGATGTCGCCACCGTTGCCACCAGCGCACCGTTACGCAGAACACTCACCCGGTCGGCCAACTCCAACACCTCGCCAAGGCGGTGCGACACGAACACCACCGTGCGTCCCGTATCGCGCAGGCGACGCAGTTCGCTGAACAACTCCACCGTCTCTTGGGGAGCCAGGGAGGCAGTGGGCTCGTCGAGAATGAGCAAGTCCACGTTGCGATGTAGCAGCTTGGCAATTTCGAGTTTCTGACGCGCCGCCAGGCTCAGTTCTGCGGCGAGGGCGTCCGGAGGCAAGGCCAGCCCGCAGCGCTCGAGGGTGTTACACACTTCCGTGCGCGCCTGTCGCCGGTTGAGCCTTCCGAACCGGTGTACTGGCTCAACACCAAGCACCATGTTCTCCCACACACTGAGTTCGTCTACCAGCAGCAACTCCTGATGGACCATGCCAATGCCTGCATCCATGCCTTGGCGCGCCGATGCAAAGCGCGCTGAGGATCCCTTCCAGTGCATGGTGCCTGAGTCAGGCGCCACTTCACCGCACATCACCTTCATCAAGGTGCTCTTACCTGCCCCGTTTTCACCCACGATGGCGTGGATCGCCCCCTCGGCGATGCTGAGTGACACTCGGTTGAGGGCAACCACGTTGGGCGGGAACACCTTGGTAACGTCGTGCAGGACCACGAGTGGCGTCGTCACGAGCCGGTAAAGCGAGCTGGGCGGCGTTCCAAGAACGACGCCACCCCTTCCCGGTGATCGTCTGACTTGAAACATCCGGACAACGCTTCGGTATGAGCCACGAGGTGCTCCTGATGGGTGCGATCCAAACCCCCGTACACCAGGCTCTTGATCAACCGATGCGACATGGGTGAACCCAACAGATACCGCCGAGCCTCCGATACCGCAGCGGCGGCCAAATCGTCAGGGTCCACGATGGCCTGGACGTAGCCGAGGCGCAGTGCCTCGGCACCGTCGATGAAGTCCCCGCTGTACAACAGACGCAATGCTTGGGCTGGCCCAATGAGCCGAGGAAGTAGCCAACTACCGGCCCCCGTGTCGGGTACCAGGCCTCGGTGAGCAAAGTTCCAGGCGAACCGAGCTCGGGGGGTTGCTATGCGCACGTCGCATTGGCTGCTGAACTCTGCGCCCATACCAACTGCGGGACCGTCGATGGCCCCGATCACCGGTTTGGTACACGACACCAGAGGCCACCACGCATGCTCGTCGGTGGCCGACCCGCGTAGTCCACGATTTTCTCCCGGAATGGTGGCTAGATCGGCCAGGTCCGTACCGGCACAGAACGCACCGGGTACCCCCGTGAGAATGACCACCCGACAAAGCGGATCAAGCGACGCCTGAGCCACTTTGGCCGTGAAGTCGGCCAGCATGGCGTACGTCATGGCATTGCGCTTCTCGGCGCGGTCGATGGTGATGGTGACGATGGGGGCGTCGTCGCCTTCACCGTGTGCGTAGCGGATCAGGGAATCATTCATGGTTGGTACCGTTTCACCACGAGGGTGCCGTCGATGATCTGGGTGCGTAGCTCTTTGAGTTTGGACTCGATGGCGGCGGGGAGCACTGGCTTGGTGGCATCGGTTACCAGGTCTACGCCTCCATCCTTGAGACCCGAGTTGATCAGCGTTCCCTTGACGTACGTGCCATCCACCACGGTGGCGAACACCTTTTCGATCGATGCGCCAAGCTGTTTGATGTCCGACGCCACCACGTGGCCGGGTTCGATGTCGTTCTGGTTGGAGTCAACGCCGATGGCGTAGAGGTTGCGTTCCTTGGCGGCCTGCAACACACCGAGACCAGCGGCCGCGGCTACCTGAAATACCACGTCGGCCCTGGCATCGAACAATTGCAGGGCCGCTTGCTTGCCTTTGGCCTGGTCGTCCCACGCCCCACCCAGATATTTGCGTTGTACGGTGATGGTGGGGTCAACGGACTTCGCCCCGTTCTCGTAAGCGAATAGGAACCCGTCCACCACCGGATCCTTGTCCCCCGCCACCACGCCAATGACCTTGTCGGCGTTGATGCCGTTCACCGTGGTATCGGTGGTGAGCATCCCGGCCGCCGCCCCGGCCAGGAAGGCCGACTCCTCCTCCACAAAGTCGACGGAGGTGATGGTCTTGGCCTGGTTGGTGACCACCGTGTCGAGGTTGACGATGACCTTGTCGGGATGAGCATCGGCGGCGGCCATCAACTGATCCTCGAAGCCATAGGAAATGGTGAAGATCACGTCGGCGTAATCGATGGCCGCAGCCAGATTGGCGGCGTATTTGCCCGCATCGAAACCGTCTTCGATGGTGCGGGTTTCCACGCCGTACTTGGCCTTGATGGCAGCCATGCCGGCCTGACCTGAGTCGTAGAAACTCTTGTCGCCCAACGAGCCGTTGATGAGAAACACCACCTTCGTCGCCACGGCACTGCGCACGGTGGTATCGGGTGACTTCGATGAACCACTGCACCCGGCGAGAGAGGCAACAACGGAGGCCACCGCCACGATCGATACGGTGGTGCGGGTCCGGCGGGGCTTGAGCGACACGGTCTTCTCCTGAGAAAGCACCTTCTGCTGCGAAGGGCGCTGCACCCTAGCGCTGGGATACCCCGACTGGCGGTGGAGTGGAGTGGAGACGTAGGCGCCGGGCCGCTACGTACAGGGCCACCAATGTGGCCAGATACGGAAGCATGGCGCTGAGTTGCGAGGGCACGCCGTAGTCCTGCGAGAACAGCTGCACCGCATCGGCCAAGCCGAACAGCAACGCCGTACCTGCGATCACCGACGGCCTCCCCTTGGCCAAGATCACCGCCACCAGCGCGATCCATCCGCGACCATTGGACATGTTCTCGCCGAAGCCCTTGCCGTAACCAATGGACAACCACGCTCCCGCCAGGCCACACATCACCCCACACCCCACCACCGACCAGGCCCGTACCCGAGCCACCGAAACGCCGCTGGCCTGCAATGCCGCCGCGTTGTAGCCGGCGGCCCGTAACCGCAGCCCACTCCGACTTCGTTTCACCACCCAGGTGATGGCCACCAGTCCCATCACCGCCACCACATCAAGCCAATTCAGGTCGCCCCGAAACAGCGACCCCATGGCGGGTAACCGACGAAGGCCCGGTACTCGCAGTCTGGGCACCTGGGCCAGGTCGCTGGGGTTGTACGAGCCCGATACGTGGAAGGTGCGGCGCAGCACAAACGTGGTGGCCCCGGCGGCGGCCAGATTGAGGGCGATACCGGTGACGAACTCGTCGGTATGCACCACGATGACAAACACGAGGTAGATGAGTGCAGGCACCATGGCCGCGCCTACTCCGCCGAGCAAGCCCAGCACCCAATTGTGGGACGCGTCGGCGGCCAGTACCGCACCCAGCGCTCCGGACAGCATCATGGCTTCCATGGCAATGTTGAAGATGCCTGCGTAGTACGTCAACGATCCGCCGAGGGCAGCCAGCAGTACAGGTGTAGTACCAGACACCGTGCC
>JANYHQ010000289.1 GCA_025358985.1 Acidimicrobiales bacterium | reverse complement strand
CGCCGATGAACCAGTTTCCGATGTTGGTGTTGGTCGACGGCGGAGTGCCTGGGTTCTGGGCGCCGGTTAACGGCAGCCGGCGAGCGGAAGCAGGGTCGCGGTGAGAATTGCTGCTGCGAACAACGCTGTATTGAGGCTTGGTGTCATGGAGTTTGCTGCGTTCCTCACTCCGTGACTCTGTCAGGCGTCGGCGTTGTAGCTGCGCTGGATGGGTCGTCTCCTGGCTCAGCGGACGTCAGCCGAGCGCCGTCGTAGTCCCAAGTCGCTGCGAAGCAGGCGATGATGCGACCCTCAAGTTCGGTGCGTAGTCGCTGCGTGTAGTGGTAGGCGAACGTGGTTGGCCAGCCGGGGTCTCGCAGGATTGGAATTGGTAGCAACGCACCCTTTGGAGTGCTTGGGCGAGTTCAGCGGGGTTGCGCATCGGTGTGCGCAGGGAGCCGATCTTGGGGACGTCGGTCCGAACCCACCCCGCGACAGCCGTCAACCTGCGCGTGAATCGTTGCGGGAACGGGCAGCACGGGTATACGAAGTGCGACAGATGTACGTATCGAACAGGGAGGTGTCGTTGTGAGTCTTGTAAGCATCCGTGACTTGAGTAGGAACCCAAGCGCAGTAGTCGACGAGGTCGAACGGTCAGGTCGCCCGGCTCTCGTAACGCGTAACGGCAAACCCATCGCCGCGCTGGTACGTATCGAGCAGGACAAACTCGAAGACTGGCTGCTCTCGACCGTTGCCGACCCACTGATTGGTGTGTCGCTCGAAGAGTCACCCGAAGCGTTACGTGCAGCCGCTCGTCCAATCGCCTACGGCAAACGTCAGATCAAAGGTTTGACCAAGGCTGAGGCCGATGGTTTCGCTCAAGCGCTGGCTGAATAGCGGGCAGGGAATTGGCGGACCGAATGGTGATGGGACCAGTAGTTTGCTGCGGGCGGAGTGCGTCGCCGCCGGACACGGCTTAGCGGAAAAGTCCAACGAAGCCGACCGATGGGTCGCCGCAACCGCCCGGTACGTCAAGGTGCCACTCGTAAGCCACGACGGAGTGTTCGTCGATGCGCCCGGCGTCGAACTGCTCAGGGTCGCACCGACCACAGTGAACGACCCGTCCACGAAGCGGAAACGCAGATCGTGACGTTCACTTCGACACCTGACCGGCGAGCAGTTGTTTGCCGTCGTGAAAGCGGAATTGCGGTGTTTGCATGAGTGGCATGAACTACCTGACCGCTGAGGCGCAGGCGCGGTCCTCGAGAGCGAGTGCGTAGCCGCCAAGTGGGTGAGGTGGGTTGGGTGACGCCAACGACGTTGCTGTGAGAAGTTGGTTCTGGCGAGAGGCGTTCGTATGGACTTACCCTGTCCTGATGGTAAGCGTACAGATCACCGGATTTGCCCCCGGACTTTGTTACGGCACGGGGCGACATGAACCACCTGCACGACCATTTCTCGGTCCTGTGAAATGGGCCCCAAGGCGCTGCTGAACTGCATCCGACGTGTCGTCCGATCAAGATCAGATTGCCGGCGAACTCAAAGCGATCCGGGGACGTGCGTCGAACACGTTGGCGAGCGGCCCCGATGAGAACGCTGGTGCCCGGCAGTAGACGGCGATCTCATCGATCGGCACCTTTCGAATGTGCCTCACGGGTCCGTCGAGTCGGAGTCCGGAGTAGCAGTCGATCCATTGACCTTCGGGCAGGTAGACGTTGACTTGTGTATGTCCGGCTTCGGTGACGGGCACCACGATGAGATCGTCACCAAGTTGGAACTGCAGTGGCGCTGACCAAATTTCTGCGTCGTCGGGATAGTCGAAGCACAAGGGTCGCATGAGCGGCCGCCCCGAGCTGATGGAACGCTCCGCCTGCGCTGCCAAGTAGGGCACTAGGCACTGGCGTAGTTCGGCGAAGCGCTGATAGACGGTGAGCACGGAAGCGTCGGCGGTGCGCTCGGCGATGTTCCACGGCGTGCGGTCACCATTAGGCATCTGGTGGTGGTTGAACTCGGCGTGGTACTGCATGATTGGGCAGAAGGCCGACAGCGCTGCGGCACGCAGGTATAGCTCGGCATCGGGGATGGGACCCGAGAAGCCGGCGAGGTCCCAAGTCCAGAAGTAGATCCCCGCTACTCCGGCACTCAACCCGGCACGGATAGCGGCGCGTAGACCGTCCCATGTCGAATCGTCGTCACCGGCCCAGTGGCAGGGGAAGGCAGCGGAGCCGGTGAACCCCGCCCGGCTGAACGTCACTGCATCACGTCCGGCTTCGGCGAACAGTTCGTGGAACGCTTGTGCGAAGAGTACCGGGAAGCGGTTGTTGGACTCGGCGCCGGTGGTGCCGTCGGCATAGACCAAATCGTGACCCCACGGGTGCTCGCCGCCATCGGTTTTGAAGCCATCGATCCCAATCTCGTCAACCAGGTACCTGCGACGATCGCGCCACCACTGCCGCGCCTGCGGGTTGGTGAAGTCGGGTATCAATGCCCCCGGGAACCACCAGCCACGATTGCGGTGGGGACTTCCATCGACATCGCGCACGCACAATCCCTGCGCTTGGAGGGCATGCACATCGGCGGCGATCTGACCGCTG
>JANYHQ010000287.1 GCA_025358985.1 Acidimicrobiales bacterium | reverse complement strand
ATAGAAACAATCCTCCACTACCCAGAACTCGTCAGCACCGGCCGCTTCCATGGCCACTGCCATAGGCACCAACTCCTCAGGGGGGCGGGTACAGCGGAACATCACACCGAGCGACACGTTCATACGGTGATCGTAGGGGAGTGCAGCGAAGGTCTGCGGAGGTCAATCGCGACCAGGGAACTGATAGCCGAGACGGTCCAACAGCAGGTTGCTGCGCTGCCAGTCCTTGGCCACTTTCACAAACAGCTCCACATACGCGCCCGGTGGCAATTGGGCCCGGACGGCAGTGCCAACCTCCTTGAGCACGGAGCCCCCCTTACCAATGACGATGGGCTTCTGAGACTCACGCTCCACCAGAATTTCTACGCGCACATACGGCCCCTTGCCGCTGCGCTCTTCGTACTCGACTACGCGACACGCTATGGAATGGGGGAGTTCCTCGTTGGTGACGTGTAACAACTGCTCACGTACCAACTCCGCCACCCAGACCGCCTCGGGCACGTCGCGGATCATGTCGTCGGGGTAATATTGCGGACCCTCAGGTAGGCGACTCAGCACCACATCAATGAGCGGACCGATGCCCTCCCCCGTCTCGGCAGAGATGGGAAAGTACTCGGAGAAGCCAATTTCGCTGGCTTTTCGCAACTGCTCCAATACGGCGCGACGACTGGCCACGTCCACCTTGTTCACCACCAACAACGAACTCTTGGGAGCCCGTTCGGCCACCCACCGGTCTCCTTTGCCGAGCGGCATGGTGGCGTCGATCATCACCATCACCACGTCCACTCCCCCCGACAGCGCCGACGTTGCTGCCGCGTTCGTACGCTCCCCCAGCAGGGTCCGCGGCTTGAGAATGCCCGGCGTGTCCACGAACACGATCTGGGCATCACGCATGGTGAGCACGCCCCGAACCTGGGTACGGGTGGTTTGCACCTTGTCCGAAACGATGGACACCTTGGTGCCGCAGATGCGGTTCACCAACGTCGACTTGCCGACATTGGGGCGGCCCACGATGGAGCAGAACCCCGATTTCACCCTCTCAACCCTAGCTGGACCCCCGCCTCATCACGAGCGCAGGGCGACGTGGGCGCTACGCCTCGTGGAGCAATGCTTCGCGGTCGCTGTCCTCGGGGTCAGCCACGCTGGTGATACGGACCCGACCGATACGACGTCCCTTGACCCGCTCAGCCCGCAAACGGTGGCCGTGATACTCCACTGTTTCACCCTCGGCGGCAGGATGACCAAGCAGGTTGAACACCAGCCCTCCCACCGAGTCCCAGTCCTCAGACGGCCAATCGACATCGAGCAAATCGTTGAGTTCATCGATGAGCATGCGGGAGGTAACCCGCACATCGCCGTTGGGCAGTCGCTCCAACTGCGGCTCTTCCACGTCGTACTCATCCACTATCTCTCCCACCAATTCCTCGATGAGATCTTCCAGCGTCACCAGCCCAGCGGTACCGCCGTACTCGTCCAACACAATGGCCATATGGTATTTCAGGGCCTGCATCTCGCGCATGAGTTCGGCCACTCGTTTGCCTTCGGGGGCAAAGCGGGCCGGGCGCACAATGGATCCCACGGACTCGTTGGCCCGGCCGTCGCGGCTGGCCCGCATGAGGTCTTTGACGTAGACGATGCCGGCAATGTCGTCCTTTGACTCTCGCGATGCCGGGATACGGCTGAAGCCGTGTTTGATGGCCAAATCCATGGCTTCGTGGATGGTGGCAGTGGCGGCCACAGTGACCATGTCGGGGCGGGGCACCATCACCTCTCGGGTCACCGTGTCACCGAACTCGATGACCGAATGAATGATCTCTCGTTCGCCCTTTTCAATGACGTCGTCTTCGTGAGCCGCATCGGCCATGGCCAGCAGCTCCTGCTCCGACGTGGCCGGCCCGTGCGGAAGACCCTTGCCGGGGAGCAACACGTTCGAGATCCAGATCAGAAAGCGCGACAGGAGTTGGACGGGTGGCAGCGACACCAATGCGTTCACCGAGGGCGCTACCAACAAGGCGGCGCGTTCGCCGTTTTGCAGCGCCCATGTCTTGGGTCCGGCCTCGGACAGGATGAAGATGAACACCAATTCGAGAAACAGCGCAATGACCACACCAATGGCCCCAAATGGACCTTCCACCAACAACGTCAGCAGTGTGGAGATGGTGAGATGCGTGAGTAGCAGCAACAGCAACAGCGGGTTGAGGAAACGCTCCGGATGATCCACCAAGCGCTTCAGTGCCACCGACCCGCGGCGCCGTTCTTCCACCAAGCCGGTGGCCTTGATACGTGACACGCGTGTAAGCGCGGTTTCTGACATGGCGAAGAATCCCGCCAGGAAAATGAGTATCACCACCGCCACCAACATCAGCACCTGGACGGTGCCGAACTGCGACGATGACGTTTCGCCGGACGTCTGTGCCGCAAGTCCGCGGATCACGGGCCAACGCCCGGTTCGGCAAGTGGTGGGGGGCTGAGAATGGCGCGATGGAACTTGTGCAACAACTGGCGCTCGCGCTCCTCCATGAGCTCGGCCTCGGTGTCGTCATCGTGGTCCATGCCCAATAGGTGCAAGATGCCGTGGACCACCAAGAGCGCCAACTCATCGTCTACTGACCCGTCGTGATGAGGCCCGAGATGCTCGGCTGCATTGGCCATAGCCACGGTGGGGCAGATGAGTACATCGCCGAGCAGAAGCGGCATTTCGTCGTCCTCTCCGTCGCTGTCATCGCCCGGACCACGGCGGCCATTGTCGGGGAACCGTCCACCCGGAGTGGCCTCTTCGTCAATGGGAAACGACAGCACGTCGGTAGGTCCAGCCTTGCCCATGAATTGTTGGTTGAGGGCACTGATGGCGGTCTCGTCGACGAACAGCAGCGACATCTCCACGCCACCCTCCACCCCTTCTTCGGCCAGTACCTGCGCAGCCAGGCGCAACCATCGATCCGTGTCGATGGAAACTGCTTCCTGTTCGTCGGCCACGAACACTTCCACCGCCCCCCGAGGGCGCGTTGATGTTGGCACGTTCAGTTCAGCCTTGTCCGTCGACACGGGTGCCGACGGCTCGGTACTGCCAGGGTCCTCATTCATCCTCGCCCTCCTCGGGCTCGTTGTGCGTCAAAAGAGCGCGAGTCATAACCATCACGCTCACCACGCTCTGTGGCTTCAAGATCGGCGCGTTCATAGGCGTCGACGATGTCAGCCACAATCCGGTGCCTCACCACGTCGCCCCGGTCGAGATGGATGAACGCCATGCCATCGATGCCGTCAACGATCTTTTGCAGTCCCACCAAGCCGCTCCTGTCGCCGCGCAGGTCGACCTGGGTGACGTCACCCGTGATGACGACCTTGGATCCGAAGCCGATACGGGTGAGGAACATCTTCATCTGCTCGGGCGTGGTGTTCTGCGCCTCGTCCAAGATGATGAAGCTGTTGTTGAGGGTGCGCCCACGCATGAACGCCAAAGGAGCCACCTCAATGGCTCCCTTTTCGATCAGCTTCTGCGTGCCCTCCACTTCGAGCATGTCGAACAAGGCGTCGTACAGCGGACGCAGGTACGGATCAATCTTGGCCATGAGGTCGCCGGGAAGAAACCCCAACCGCTCCCCTGCCTCCACGGCAGGACGGGTGAGGATGATGCGAGCAACCTGTTTGGCCAGCAGGGCCTGAACCGCCAGAGCTACGGCCAGGTAGCTCTTTCCCGAACCAGCCGGGCCGATCCCAACCGTGATGATGTTCTCGGCAATGGCATCCACATAACGCTTTTGGCCCGACGTCTTGGGTCGAACGCTGCGACCTCGCCCCGCTTTGAGCACCTCGGTGGTAAGCACACGCGATGGCCGTTCATCGGCT
>JANYHQ010000227.1 GCA_025358985.1 Acidimicrobiales bacterium | reverse complement strand
CTATGAACCCCGGATGGTTGTAGAACACCCGCAACTTGTCCACCGTGGGCGCACCGGGTCCAACCACTTGTTGAGCGCGGATGATGTCCTCACGATATTGCCGACAACCCGACGCCGATGAGTACGCACCGGTGACAAATGCAATGGCTCGCTGGATACCATCAGCGCGCATACGTTCGATGGTGTCGGCCAGAAGCGGGTCCCAGTTGCGGTTGCCCCAGTAGACGGGGAGAGCGATACCCACGTTTGCCAGTTCGGTTTCCAAAGCAGCGATCAGCTCACGATTCTGAGCGTTGATGGGGCTGACCCCACCGAAGAGTTGATAGTGGCGGCTCACCACCTCGAGGCGTTCCCGGGGGATGCCGCGGCCCCGGGTGACGTTCTCCATGAAGGGCAACACATCATCGGGTCCCTCAGGACCGCCGAAGGAAACCAGCAGAACGGCGTCGTACGGAGGCTGAGTCACCTGGCCAATGGTGCCAGCCCGGAGCCGCTAACCGCGAGCGGACTGCGCTACGTAGTCGCGGGCATCGGGACCCACATAGAGCTGACGGGGACGGCTGATTTTCTGCTCGGGGTCGGCCAGCAGCTCCTGCCAGTGCGACAGCCAGCCGCTCATACGAGGAATGGCGAACAGCACAGTGAACATCGACATGGGAAAGCCCATGGCCTGATAGATGAGCCCTGAGTAGAAGTCCACGTTGGGATACAGCTTGCGGCTGACGAAGTAGTCGTCAGCCAGGGCGGCCTCTTCCAGCTTCAACGCAATGTCGAGCAGCGGGTTGGTGCCGGTGATGTCGAATACGTCGTAGGCGATCTTTTTCACGATGGTGGAGCGGGGATCAAAGTTCTTGTATACCCGATGACCGAACCCCATGAGTTTTCCGCCCTGCCCGTTCTTGACGCCCTCGATGAACGCAGGAACGTTGCTGACATGGCCGATGTCTTCCAACATGTGCACCACCGCCTCGTTGGCGCCACCGTGCAGCGGACCGTACAGCGCCGATGCGGCACCAGCGGCGGCCGAGTACGGATCGGCATGACTGGAACCAATGACCCTCATGGCCGTGGTGCCACAGTTCTGCTCATGGTCGGCGTGGAGAATGAACAACACGTCCAACGCGCGAGCCAGCTTCGGGTTGATCTCATAGTCACCGCCCACCTTCCACATCATGTTGAGGAAGTTGGAGGCATAGTCCAAGCCGTTATCGGGATAAACAGTGGGTTGACCTATGGAGAAGCGGTGGCAATAGGCGGCCAGCGTGGGCGATTTGGCGATGAGACGAAGGACTTGTTTGTCCCGCGATGCCGGATCATCGATGTCCTTGGCGTCGGGATAGAAGGTGGACAGCGCCGCCAGGCCGGATACGAACATACCCATGGGGTGGGCGTCGAAATGGAAGCCCTCCATGAAGCGCTTGCGCACGTTCTCATGCAAGAACGTGTGGTGGGTGACCTCATACGTCCAAGCGTCGGACTGGGCCTTGGTGGGCAACTCGCCGTTGAGCAGTAGGTATGCCACCTCCAGATAGGTGGAGTGCTCAGCCAGTTGCTCGATGGGGTAGCCCCGGTAGCGCAGGATGCCCACATCACCGTCGATGAACGTGATGGACGAGCGACAAGCCGCCGTTTGCATATACGCGGGGTCGTAGAACCACATACCGGGATCCAGCGACCGCAACGCCTTGGCGCTGATGCCGCCGTCTTCGACGGGCACATCGACGGTCTTGCCGGTGCGATTGTCGGTGATCGTGAACGTGTCAGCCATGGCGAGTCTCCGGGGTTGGTTACAGCGAGTAGCGGTAGATGTTGGTGTCGCGTTTGACGAAACCGAGGCGTTGATACAAACGGTTGGCCGCCTCGCGCGCAGGTCGGCTGCTGAGTTCCACCGTTTTGGCGCCGAAGGTGGCCGCCAACTCCAGCGCCGCAGTGCTCAACGCCGCCCCCGCCCCAGATCCCCGGGCATTGCCGTCCACCACCACGTCCTCGATCCAGGCCCGGGTGGCGGTGGGGATGGGGAACACCACGAGGGTGAGGGAGCCAATGATGGCGCCGCTGTCGGTGTCTCGGGCCAAGAGCAGATGACAGGCCTCATGGGCCACCAAAGCGGTGAGCTGAGCGTGGGTGGGTGCAGGATTGGAACGAGACAATTGGGGGATGAGCTGGGCGAATGCCTGGACGATTTCGTCGGTCACTACGGCTGCGACCGAAATCTCTACCGGCATCTGTACCCGTGCTCTCCTCGTTGTCCACCGTGGACCGTGGCGAGTGTATCCACCGTCACTGTTCTCCGAAAGCCCTACCTCCGGCGGCACGAAGGGGCCGTGAACGCGTCCCACAGGTCGGCGGCCCGTCGGCGGGCATCCGTTTCGAGGTCGTTGGTGAGTGCCACCAGCTCAGGGAGTGTGCAGCCACTGGCGGCCAGCCCCGCCGGGTCGCTGGCTGCCCAGTCCACGGCTTGCTGGGCGGTGACTTCAGGGTGGAACTGCACACCCAGATGGATGTCGATCCGGTACGCCTCCACGCAGACATCGGACGTGGCCAGCACGGTTGATCCCGGCGGTGGCACGATGGCATCCTCGTGCCACTGAAACCATGGGCCTTCAGCCAATTCGGATGGATCCACGCTGTCAATCATTTTCCAGCCCACTTCGGGCTCTGACGCCCTGGCCACCTTTCCCCCCAAGGCCACGGCCAGCGATTGGGCCCCGAAGCACACGCCCAGGATGGGGATATGGCGGGCGTCCGCATCTTTCAGCAGTGCCTGCTCATGGATGAACCAGGGCGTTGCACCCAGGGCGGTGACCGATTCCGCGGAGCCGAGGATGACCACCGCGTCGTAGCCCTCGGCGGTGGTGGGGATCCCGCTGAGCGGTGTCACCGTTTGCAACTCCGCCCCCACCGCCTGGGCCCGCTCTCCCAGAAGACCAATGCCGCTATCGAACTCATGCTCCACGACGAGGACTCTCACCCCGCTAGCGTAGAGCCGCGCCGTTAGCTCATCCGGTAGAGCAGCGGACTTTTAATCCGTAGGTGGAGGGATCGAGACCCTCACGGCGCACTCAATTTCCGGCACCAAGCTGACCCTCTCACCACTCAGTTTCTGCAACTTCCAGAATCGAAACGGGACGATGTTCAGGGGCGTGCTTCAGTTCACGGTGCGGACTCCGGGTATCTACACCGTCGTGATCAATTTCACCGGTCCCGGACAGGCGGTGGTGGCCGAAAGTCTGGCCGCAACCATGCGCAAGAGTTTCGGTCTGGTACTGGGCACCATCGGCGGAGGCTTACTGACCTGCATCGGTTTCGGGATGATGATCGTACGGACCATCAGGTTCGGTCGCCAACGTCGACCAGACCCGCGGCGTCCTCGTGCACTGCGTCTCTCGGGGAAGTACGGAGTGCACGAGGAGCCGCCGGGATCACACTTGTTCGTCGATCCACGCTGCAATCAGTACCCCGGCGATGGAGATGGGAGGAGCCATATACGGAAATCCGCGCTTGCCCATGGCTCGGGACTCCAACAACTCGTCCCGAGTGAACCATCGCGCATCCTCGATTTCGTCCGGCGCCGCAACAATCTCACCGCTGACGTATGTGGCATGGAAGCCCAGCATCACTGATTGCGGAAACGGCCATGGTTGCGACGAGTGATAACGAATATCGGTGACTTCGAGTCCCACCTCCTCGCGCACCTCACGGGCCACTGCGTCCTCCAACGACTCTCCCGGTTCCACGAATCCGGCCAGCGCCGAGTACATGTTGGGCGGCCAGATGGCCTGGCGCCCCAACAGACACTTGTCCTCATTGCCGATGAGCATGATCACGGCCGGATCCGTACGCGGGAAATGGGTGGTGCCGCAACTGGCGCAATGGCGCTCATGACCACCCGCACGCGCCATGGTGGGTCCACCACATACCGCGCAGAAGCGGTTCTTGGCATGCCATGTGGTGATGCCACTGGCAAAGGCCAGCAGGTTGGAGTCCTGGGCGGGCAGTACTGCAATGGAGTCGCGTAACCCCGCCAACATGGCCCCGGCGGTGGATCCATCCAGTACGTCGTCAATGGCAGTGCGGTCGTGATGGGACACGTCAATGGCCCAGTGGGTGACCCCATCGAGCTGACCCAACAACACCGGCGGATGGTCGCCGATGAGCGCTTCCGCCACAGCACGTGGCAACGATGCGGCCACCCCGTCGGCCACCGCGAACGTGTTGCGCCATACGAGATGGAAGCGGGTGTCGGCATGGTCATGATGCTCGATGAGCCAGGCCTCGTCCTTACGGAACTCGTGGCGACGATTAAGCTGGCGACCGGCCAGCGGATTGGAAGTGGACTCGCGACCGGCAGACATGGCGCTGATACTGGCACGATGCGTCGATGAAACCCGATGCCGAGTTGGTGGACATCGTGGATGATGACGATCAAATCATCGCCACCGTCACCCGTGGCGAGATGCGAGCACAGCGGTTACGCCACCGGTGCTGTGCCGTACTGGTGATGGGTTCCGATGGCCGCTTGTTGGTGCATCAACGGGCCGCCACCAAGGATGTATGGCCGTCGCGGTGGGACTTGGCGGCCGGTGGTGTGGTGGAGCACGGCGAACAACTCGAAGAGGCAGCCCAACGAGAATTGGGAGAGGAACTGGGCGTACAGGCGACGCTCACCAAACTGGGTCACGGGGTGCATCACGACGATGACGTGTGGACAGTGATGCATGTGTGGGTGGCGATGAGCGATGGGCCGTTCACCTTCAGCGACGGTGAGGTGACGCAGGCGAAATGGGTGGGCCCCGACGAACTCGATGCGCTGTTACGTGACGATGAATGGTGCCCCGATTCCGTCGCTGTTGCCCTTCCGCTCCTACATCAGCTGCAAGGGTGGGCGCCATGACCGATCTCCTCATCCGTGATGCCGATCTGGTGGCCACCGTGGACGATGCCCGCCGCGAGATCAAGGGCGGATGGGTGGCCATCACCGATGGGCGCATCAGCGGCGTGGGGGGCCCGGGGACCGAGCCCGTTGATGCCGTCGAGGTGGTGCGGGCCAACGGCTGTCTGGTGACGCCGGGCCTCATCAACACCCACCACCACATCTACCAAAACCTGACCCGCTCCTACGGGCCAGCCACCAACGGCACCCTGTTCCAATGGCTCACCACGCTGTACCCCCTCTGGAG
>JANYHQ010000210.1 GCA_025358985.1 Acidimicrobiales bacterium | reverse complement strand
GTGAAGAGGGCGGCTGTTCGACACATGTATGAACAGCGAATGCTTCGAGACGTTAACGGATACGGTCGTCATTTTTCGTTCCGCTCCTCCGCGTTAGCGGCACGCCTTTCTTCGCTTGGCCTCGGGCACGAGCGAACAGTCCCGCCGACAACGGAACTCTACCCGTCGTGATCCGATTCGACGTCCGGGTAGCGCAGGGGGCAAGCCGGGGCGAGCGACTCGAGCGTGCGCTGGCCGACCTCGGTGAGAAACGTAGCGTGAAACGGTTGATCATGTTGCTCAGCCCTACCGTGAAGCAGACCTCCATGATCTGCTTCTCGCTGAAGTACGAATGTAGGCGCGCATAGAGTTCATTGGTGATCGGGTTGTTCCGGGTTCCCTTTCCGGGGCTGAGCTCGTGACGGATCCTCCCACCCCGCACGAGCCGTTCCGTCTACGGTCAGTGCGTCCAGCCAACAACGGCGGTGAGCCTCCGCTGAAGAGTCGCGGCGCTGGCCAACTCGTTTGGCGTGACGCTTTCACGCTTCACTTCGGCTCACACATGGGTGAGCGCGGCAATGTCGAGGACTGTGTTTTGGTCGGCCAGCAACAGGGCAAGGCGCTCCGCGCCGTTCCGCCAGAACAGCGTCTCGCTTAAAATAAATCAAAGAGCACCGCCTCGAAACTCATCCACTCCTCCAATCAGTCGTCAAGTTCAACCCGGCGCATCCACCGAAAGATGCGTGTGCACTCCAGTGTCGGATCGGTATCGGCACTCAGAGTCGACTCAGACCGTTTCGCTTCGATTACCACTTACATTTCGGGCAAAGTCGAGCAGTTCGGAGTGCCAGGGTGGGCGTTAATTCGGTGCCACACGAGCCTCGACGTCGGGCGCGACTCCCGTGACGCTACGGTCGTTCGCCGGGTTTCAGCGCGATGTAAGCGCTATGTAAGCGCGATTTTGGTGGGTGTGTTGTCAGCGTCCGTCACGCTTCATCGCCCGGATACGCAACGGACGAGACTGCGAGGAATGCAAGATCGAACGCTGCATCACCCGTTCTTGCATAGTCGAGGTCGACCACGTCCTCAACGCTTTGCGCACGAGTTCGGCCCCGTCGCAACGTCGAACGGCTGGCTCACCACCCGACCAGGGCTGTTCCGCTCCAGGTGACCAGCATCAGCGCGAGCCCGACCGCGGTCGCGAACAGGGAGGGGAAGAACCACGGGTGGCGCTGCCCGGTCCGGCGCCGGTAGCGGGTAGCGAGCACCAGCACTGTCAGGAAGAACGCCGTAAGATGCCCATGCCGAGCGTCTCCTGGTGCGCGACGGTCATGGGGCTCCTTGAAGTGGGGTGAGGATCGGTTGGACAGTGAGCAAGGTCAGCCATGGTCCGGGAGGTCGCCTGCGAGGAGGCACTGAGGTTGTTGGCTGAAGGTGTACTGCTGCGATGCATCGGATCGGTCGGTGACGGACGGCTGATCGCGAGAGAAGCACCAGATCAGGTCGAATCGATCGTCGGGCCATGCCTCGGGGAGGTCTTGCGAGTTCGAGATCGGAAGATGCGCGGCGAGACCTGACGATTCGCCGCCGTCGCCCAGCTGCCGTTCGTAAATGGCGTGGTGCTCCCATGCCACAAGGACGGTTCCCGGTCCGGATCGAAGAATCGCGGCAACGGCGGCTTTGGTGTCTTTCACATCGAACGATGCGTTGATCTGGCAACCATCGCCACCTTCGGCTCGGCCGTTCTCATCGAGAAGTTCGGCAAGCGGTTGCAGGGTCAGATAGGCACGGTGCATGGTTGAGGTATCGAGGCCGTTGTCGGTGTACCGCGACGCAAAGAGCGCTTCAGGTCGGTACCAGCCTGTCCGGTTCGAAGCATCTTCGCGGTGCGGGCCGGAACGTGAGGGGTTGTGGACGGGGGCGGTCGCAAATCGGAGGGCGAGGGCTCCGGCTCGCTGCCAACCGCGTGGTGTGAGGGAGTGCTCGTTCGGGTTGCCTTGACTGTCGGTTCCGACCGTTGGGGCGACGAGTTCGGGCAGGAGCGGCCGGGCGCGCGAGTCGATCATGGAAGGTTTCTCGCCGTGACGGATGATGTAGATCACGGCCGGGAAACCAGATGGAGTCGACGTGTGCGAGGCATTGCTCATTGCTCAGCAAAGGTAGCGGCTGCGCAACGCTCCTCGCCCGTGATGCCCGGTCGCAGGCGCCCGACGGTATCGGCAACTCTTGTCGATGCAGCGGGCCTCCGGCCTTCGACGAGGAAGCCGCTGCGCTCCTTGTTGCCGCCTACGCCGAGTCCGACGATCCGGAACCCGCAGAGCTCAACGAAATGGCGCTGTTCTGGTCAGGAGAGTGGGGTCCGCCAATTCCGTCGGCCACGTTCTGTGCACGTCGAACGATTGATGGTGCGATGGTGTCGCTTTCGCTTGTTACCGGACCGGCGACGCCACCTTTCAACTGTCAGCGACCGATCACGACACAGCAATCGATCTGCTCACCCCGGCCGAGGCGTCGCTGCACTACGAGCATCCGAACCTGGCGGCGTGGAGAAGCGTGAGGGTGCCGCTCGCACCGGCGACGTCATTATCGCCCGGTTCGCCGCCGCCAGATGGTGACGACCTCAGCGCATGCATTGCGCCGGTTGGGAGCGGACGTTCAGACACTTTCGTTGGCGACTTTCGGGGTGGCAACCTCCAGCATCGGAGGTCGCCGTCGCAAGTTCCCCCATCAACACGTAGGTAGGAATTCCAGCCACGTAGAAGAGCAGCAACTCCTTTTTGAACCGTCCTACCGTCGCCTCGCTACACCAGTACTCGACGTCGTTGAGATCTCGATAATGGATGTCAACTCGGCGTCCATCAACGTTCAGCCACGCACCCCCGTTCATCACGCCACCTCCCCACCCACCAATCTCCGACACGACACCATCCCAGCCTCGACTGCGCAGATTTTCTGGCTGAAACCCGCTTCGGTAGTAGATCGCAAAATCCCAATCACTGTCCGGAGTGTGGCGGCCCGTCGCACGCGAGCCACCCAGCATCACCGCTTCGACCGATGGCAAGTCCGCAAGTTGCTCGGCGAATTCCGCCGCGAAGCTGGCATCGTCCATCGAGTCAGCATCGCACGCTCGCCGATCGTCGAACGAGCACATATCGGCCCGATCCGATTGCCCTCGCAGGCACTGCCGAACACCATGCTTCGATCACGGATCCGCTGTTCCGGCAGATCTCAGAGCGAGGTTTTTGCGATGCATCCCCAGCGTCCAGTGCGTCGGAAGCGCGCTGACGATCGAGCACTTCATCGCTTGGGATGCTCACCAGAAGCACGTCGGCAATGCCCAACCGACAACTGCTGATTGCTTGAATCGTTAAGCTCACGTCAACGTCGAATCGCCGCCACGACTCTGCCCCAACCATTGCGAGGCAGTAGTCATCGTGCAGCTTGAGCGGGTCGGTGTCACAAATGGCCACCCCGCGTTCCGCCTCGGCCGTAACGGCCATTGCCCATCGGTGGCAGTTCATCTCCGTCCAGAACTCGCCGAGCGCCTCGTCTGACAAGTCGACAGGGAGGTCAACGCCGCCGGTTTCCGCCACCACGTTCCCTGCGCCGTGATCCGTCGACCATGCTGTTTTCCCGGCCGCGCTCGGCCCTTCCACTACGACGATCACGACATCAATTGTGTCACTTCATGCCTCACTCGCATCCTGAGGAACTCGCCACCTCGAGAAACGGACTGCCTGAGGGCGGGTGAGTGGCAGTTTGGCCCGGTCACCTCAGCGGGTCACCTTGAGTGGGCTCCACTTGGGACTGCGGGTGGGCCAGGACTATCTTTGCCGCCATGTCAGCCCCTGATCTCACCGCCGCCGCAACCGTTGTAGGGGCGTGCAAGACCGTAGTGGACAACGCTGTCCGCCACCTCGCCACCACTGGAACCGCAGCGGGCCTGCGCGCCGATGCCATCGTGGACGCCAACCAACAGGTGGCCTACGACCTGGCCCATGCCGCATCGGCGGTGGAGAATGCGCGGGCGGTACTCGACTACGGGAACAAGGGTGAGTTGGAGGGTCGGCTGTCGTGCGCGTTTGTGGCCGATGCCGCCTTTGATGTGGTCACTCGACACCTCTCACGCGAGGACGAGTGGGGGGTGGCGCCCGGCGCTTTGGATTCAGTGATGGGATTCGTACGTCAGTTTCGCTCCGCCGCCAGCATGGCTGCACTCTGCGACGACGTGGCCAAGGCCAATGGTGGCCCCAAGCATTTGGATCCGGACTTCGAGATGGTGCAAGACACGTTCCGTCGCTTTGCCGAGCAGGAAGTGCGCCAGCGGGCCGAGCATGTTCATCGCCAGAACGCCGATGTGCCCGAAGAGATCATCAGTGGGCTGGCTGAAATGGGCGGCTTCGGATTGTCGGTGCCGGAGGAGTACGGCGGCTATGCCACTGGTGGCGAAGGCGAATACATCGGCATGGTGGTGGCCACCGAAGAGTTGTCGCGGGGTTCGCTGGGTATAGGCGGCTCGCTCATCACTCGTCCTGAAATTCTCACCCGAGCGTTGGTCAAGGGTGGCACGGAAGCGCAGAAGCGCGAATGGTTGCCCAAGGTCGCCACCGCCGAGGTGATGGCCGCAGTGGCCGTCACGGAGCCCGACTACGGCAGTGACGTGGCCGGGCTCAAAGTCACCGCCACACCCACCGCCGACGGCCAGAATTACGCCATCACCGGCGTCAAAACGTGGTGCACATTCGGTGCTCGGGCCAAGGTGCTGCTGTTGTTGGCCCGTACGGATCCGGACCGCTCCAAAACGCATCGTGGATTGTCGTTGTTCATCGTGCCCAAGCCGGTGGCCGACGGGCACGGCTTCGAGTTCACCCAACCCGACGGCGGCAAGATGGAGGGACGCCCTATCGACACGCTTGGCTATCGTGGTATGCACTCATACGAAATTGCCTTTGACAACTGGCTGGTGCCGGCCGCCAATCTCATTGGCGAAGAAGCGGGTAAGGGCCGCGGTTTCTACTATCAGATGGAAGGTTTTGAGAACGGTCGACTGCAAACCGCAGCCCGGGCTGTGGGTCTTATGCAGGCGGCGTACGAGGCAGCCCAGTCCTATGCCGACAATCGCACCGTATTCGGTCGTTCAGTGGGCGACTATCAGTTGACCAAGGTGAAACTGGCGCGCATGGCCGTCATCATCCAAGCCAGTCGTCAATTCTCCTATGCCGTAGCCGCCCTGATGGGCAAGGGCGAGGGAGCGCTTGAAGCGTCAATGATCAAGGCCTATGTGTGCCGCGCCGCCGAGTGGGTCACCCGCGAGGCCATGCAGATCCACGGTGGCATGGGATACGCCGAGGAGTTCCCGGTGAGCCGCTATTTCGTAGATGCACGCGTACTGAGCATCTTCGAAGGAGCGGATGAAACGCTGTGTATGAAGGTCATTGCGCGACGCCTGATCGAACAGGCCGGCGCCAAGTAACCATTGCGCCAGGGCGCTGCTTGGGCGGCGCACTGATGGGCGCCGCCCAGGTGCCACCATGGATGCCAACGTCGCACTTGCCATGGCCGTCGAGACCGAGGCGTTCATCAACTCGTTGCGCGTAGAAGGCAGCGCTGATGCTGATGCCGGTGTCTCGTGGCGCCAGACCAGCGACCCCGAGGCTCGCAGCGAGACATCGCTCTACAACGGCTCGGCCGGCATCATCGTGTTTCTACTGGAGCTGGCCCAAGCCACGGGCGACGACTCTTATCGACAACGCGCTGAAGACGCCGGGCGGACGTTGGCCGCTCGTCTGCGGGCCAAGACATGGGCGTCGGTGGCCTTTGCCACCGGATGGCCGGGATACGCATTTGCCATGGACGCACTGGCGGAGGCCACCGGTAACGAGGAGTTCCGCACCGTGGCCGTTGACTGTTTGGATCGACTGGTGGCTCAGTCCCAACACATCGGTGCGGGCATGGCATGGGTGGAGCCCATGCCCTCCTCCGAGATCACCGGCAAAACGGGCGACCGTGAGATCTACGACTTGTCGGTAGGCGCAGCCGGTGCTGCCTTGATGTTATTGCAAGCCCATCGCAGTGAACTGCACCCTCGCGGTCTGGAGTGGGCCGTCTCTGTGGGAGACCGGTTGCTGGAGGTGGCTGAACACACCCCCGACGGCACTCGATGGGGATTGATGGCGGACATGCCGTTTGCGTTCACCGCTCCCAACTTTGCCCATGGTGGTGCCGGGGTGGGCTATTTATTTGCCCAACTGTTCGAGACCACCGGGGATCAGCGCCATCTCAATGCTGCCATCTCGGCCGCCCGTTACGTGATGAGCCGTTCGCATCCGGTGGGTGAAGAGGCGGCATTGGTATGTCATACCGAAGAGCAGCAGCCACCCATCTTCTACCTCGGGGAATGTCATGGGCCGGCTGGTACGTGGCGGCTACTGGCCACCCTGGGTCGCCTGACGGGTGATGAGCGCTGGATGAAGTCAGCGCGCATACTACTTGACGGCATGAAGGCCATCGGGGCACCGGCCAACCGGTCTGCGGGGTGGTGGAACAACCACAGTCAATGCTGTGGTGACGCGGGTCTGGGCGACAGTGCCCTAGCTATGTGGCAGGCCACCGGTGACAACGGCTATCTCGATCTGGCCACTGCCTGTGCCGACGTGGTGGCCAACCAATCATCCATTGGGGACGCTGGGCGTTGGTGGATGCAGGCCGAGCATCGAACCCGCCCCACGTTCACTCAAGCCCAAACTGGCTACATGCAGGTTGCCGCTGGCATCGGTAGCTTCCTCGTTCACTGGCAACATCATCAGCCGCCGAGGGTGCCAACCCCAGGATCTGGTTTCCTGACGAGCGGCTGTAGCTGTTCCCTGGGGCACCCCCAACCCGCAATGGGGGACTCACTGGATCGGCATCCCCGTGCTGAGTCGTCAGGGTCGAGGGATGGCCTCCCTCACCACCGCCGCCACTCGTCCAGCAGTCGACGTATCGGCCACCCCCACTACCCGCAACCGAGCTATTGATGCCTACCGAGCAGCCGCCATGTGCGCCGTGGCCCTCGGTCATTGGTTGGCCGCTGACGTACGCATCACCAACGGGTCCGTCACCGGCGGAAATGCCCTGAATAAGATGCCCAGCCTGCACATCCTCACTTGGGTGTTCCAGGTGATGCCGCTGTTCTTCTGCATCGGGGGGTACTCCAACGCTGCGTCGCTGGACTCCCATCATGGGGCCGGTCGATCCAATGGTTCGTGGGTACGGGCCCGCCTCCTACGTCTCACCACCCCATCAGTGTG
>JANYHQ010000192.1 GCA_025358985.1 Acidimicrobiales bacterium | reverse complement strand
CGGAATAGCTTGCGAGCCAGCAGCACCGACGATGGCGTAGACCTTTTCATCGTCAACGAGGCGACGTACGTTGGCCACCAGCTTCGGGATGTCGAAGCCGTCGTCCAGTGCCACCAGTTCCACCTTGCGACCAGCGACGCCGCCCGCTGCGTTGACTTCATCCACGGCGATCTGGACACCGGCCCGCAGACCCTGGCCGGCGACCGCCGCGGAGCCGGTGTACGGGCCCGTGAGACCGATCTTGATGGTCTTGTCACTGATACCCGGAACAGACTTCGACGCAGCAGGAGCTGCAGCCGGAGCTGCGGGGGCAGCGGTGCCCGCTGGAGCTGCCGCAGGCGCTGCGGGTGTGGCCACCTTCTTCCACTTGACCGATTTCCCGTCCTTGGTGCATTGCACCTTCCCCCCGCCGGATGCTGCGACGGTCTTTCCCAAATCCTTGGTGGCGCACTTGGCGCCCGGCTTGGGGGCAGACGCAGCGGAAGCCGCACCGATTCCGGAAATAGCAACGGCAAGGACGCCGCCTATGGCGAGCGCACGACGCGTTGAGATCATGTTGTTTCCCCCTGATGACGAGTGACGGCGGTGTGGTTGTGGAGTACACCGGTCCTCTGTCTAGTCAAACGGGACCTGCGCCACCAATAGTGTCCAGCAGCAATGGCCTTGACCAGCGGCCAGCGGATACCTTCAACAACGCTGCACGTCGGTCACTCGGATCGTCGCACCGTGGAGGGAAACAGACCATGGCCACTCTTGAAGCTCTTACCATCAACTCGGGCAAGCCCAAGACGGTCACCTTTCTCCCCGAACCAGCTCCCCGCCCACGGCTGTACACCGTGATCTCCGTCGACGATCACCTGGTGGAGCCCGCTCATACCTTCGAAGACCGCATGCCGGCAAAATTCGCCGACAAGGCGCCGCGGATCATCGAGCACGACGATGCCCACGTGTGGCTGTTCGAGGACCGCATCATCCCCAACGCCGGAACCAACGCGGTGTCGGGTCGCCCGCCAGCGGAGTACTCCATGGACTCGGCCCGCTTCGACCACATGCGCAAGGGCTGCTACGACATTCACGAACGCATCAAGGACATGGACCTCGCCGGTGTGTGGGCCTCGCTGTGTTTCCCGTCCATGGTGGCCGGGTTCGCAGGGGCCCGCTTCTCCGAGGCACAGGATCCCGAACTGGGGCTGGCCGCCATGCGCGCCTGGAACGACTGGGCCGTCGAGGAATGGGCCGCTCCCTACCCGGATCGCATCATCCCGATGTGCATCACCTGGCTGAAGGACGTGAGCCTCGCAGTAGCCGAGGTGCACCGCAACGCCGAGCGCGGCGTGAAGGCCCTCACGTTCCCCGAGATGCCCGAGAAGCTCGGCCTGCCCAGCATCCACACCGGCTACTGGGATCCGCTCTTCGCTGCGTGCCAGGAGACGGGCACGGTGCTGAACCTCCACGTGGGCTCCGCGTCGTCCATCGTCGGAGGGTCGAGCGACGCGCCGTTTGAGGTCATCACGGCATTGTTCTTCGTCGGTTCGACCATCGCCACCACGGACTGGCTGTTCTCGAAGGTGCCCGTGCGGTTCCCGGATCTGAAGATCGCCATCTCGGAGGGCGGAATCGGGTGGGTGCCGGCACTCATGGACCGCATCGAGCACTGCTTCCGGTACAAGGACTTCACCGGCGGCTGGACGGGCGAGACGCTGCATCCGAATGAGGTACTGCAAAGAAACTTCTGGTTCTGCGCCCTGGACGACGCCGCCGGCTTCCAGATGATCGACCGCATCGGCGCCGACCACGTGATGGTGGAGTGCGACTACCCCCACGCGGACTCAACCTGGCCCGATACGCAGCTCTACCTGGAGAAGCAGCTCGGCTTCCTGCCCCCTGCCACCATCGACAAGCTCACGTGGAAGAACGCCGCGTCGCTGTTCCAGTTCGATGTGCCGCAGCACGTGCTGGACGGCTCATGGCATCGGGATGTCGCCCGCTGATCTGGTGAGCACATCGCGGTCGAGCGCTCCCAACTCGGGCACCCCCAGCAGCGCCAATGTACGGTCCGGTGCGGTGCGCAAGATCCCCAGCACCCGTGCCACACCCGCTTCGCCGGCCACCCCCCAGCCCTGCACGTACGGCCGGCCAACCAGCACGGCGTGTGCGTCCAGCGAGTGAGCTTTCACCACGTTGTGTACCCGGCCGGGCACTTCCGTGAAGTTGGCAAACGTGAGCGCCTCACCTCTGGTGAGTCCGTGTAGCGCACCCCGCCTCTCGTCAGTTGCCAGACGCAACGACGCCGGCTGGCACGTCCACGATGGCCATCCGTACCGTGCCACGCGGCGGAGGTGGCTCCGCCAGCACCGGCAGGGCTCGGCACAAGCCACGGTCACCGGTGGCCGCAGCCCGTCCCGCCACGAAGCCGAGGGTGAACGCCGACGAGATGTGGATGCCCCCGAGACCGAGGCACGGGTTCACGCCGCCTGCGGTGTCGCCGGCCGCATAGAGACCGGGGATGGGTGCGCCGAACACTTCGACCACCACCATGTCGTCTGTGGTGCGGAACCCGCCGACCGGGAAATTCACTCCCAGCACCATGGGCGACGCCCAGAAGGGTCCCAGGTGGTGCCCCGGCGGTCTACGGGCATGACCACACGTCCGAAGGCAGGGTCGGGTGTTGCACCGCTGTCCACGAGCGCGTTCCACTCCCGCACGGTTGCCTCGAGGGCGTCTGCAGGCGCACCAATGAGCGACGCCAGCTCAGCCAGCGTGGGAGCCGACACCGCAGCGCGAGGCATCTGGTCCACCAGGTGGCGCTTGTTCGTGGCGGTGATGTCGTCGAACACGTAGAACGCTGATCGGTCCGGTTGCTCGAGAAGCGCAGCGACGCGGTCGTCGTACGGTCCGGCTTCGTCGTGGAAGCGGCAGCCCTCCACGTTGACGGCAATGGAGTCCTCGACCAGCGCAGAACCAACGATGACCAGCGGCTGGACCATAGTCATGTTGATCAGGTCGCCCCCCACCGCCTGACCCATCAAGTGACCTTCGCCCCGGCACGTGGGAACACCCAGATACGGCGTTGCCGCAAGGTGCTCCGGTTGGTAGCGCCGACGGAGCTCCGGGCCCGCCTGATAGCCGCCCGTGGCCAGCACCACCGCCGCACGGGCTGCGATGTGGGATGGGCCTGCGGGTGTCTCGACCTCCATGCCGGTGACCCTCCCGGCATCGACGATCAAGCGTCGGCCGCGGTGCCCGTAGCGGACTTCAATGCCCCGCTCCTCGAACGCGCTGAGGAAGGCCTTCTGTAACGAGAAGGTGTCGTCAAGGTCCACCATGCGGTGTGCGGTGTGCTGCTTCGGCCGTTCGATGAAGCGGTTGAACGCCACCCCGTTGCTCCGGAGAAATCGGTACGTGTCACCGGAACCCTCCACGAAGCGACGGGTGAGCCCTGCGTCCCACACGATTCCGTAGCGCTCGCGCTGCATTGCCACCTCGGCCTCGGCATCGCGCATGAACTGCTCGACGCTGTCCTCGATGCCGTGCTCCTCCTGCATGTCGAAGCCCGTGAAGGCCAGGTAGCCCGTGGACCAGATGGAATCCCGCCGATCTCGTGGAGTGCTTCCAGCACCACGACGGACGCGCCGGCGTCGGCAGCGGCGACTGCAGCTGCCATCCCGCCGGGGCCTGCGCCCATCAACACCACGTCGAACATCGCATCGGTTCTCATGAGGGCTGGTCGTTCGGTACCGAAGGGAAGACAACCGTGTACGCCCCCCAGTTCGGCCGAGTGGTGTGTGAATCTCGCTGTGGAGGCCGTTGGGGATCACGAAGGGCTCCCTGGCTGAGCAGCGTGTGGGCCATCACCGTGATTGCACCGAAGAGATGACCATCGGCGCGCATATCACCAGCACTGTCATGAGCCATGCGAGGAGCCAATCCGCCCGCCAGTTCCATGCCGAGACATGCGTGGAGGCCCGTGCCAAACGTGAGCCCCCATGGCGTGCTCTCCTCCGGGATGAAACGGTCCGGGTCGAACTCGTGGGCGCGATCACCGAACAGCTCCGCATCCCGGTTTGCCGACACGAGGTCGATCTCCACGAGACAGCCCTCCGGGATCTCAACGCCACCCGCAAGCGTCACGTCGGCCATGGCGAAGCGCCTTGACACCGGGCTGGCGGGGTGCAGCCGCAACGATTCGTGGACGAAACGCTGCAGCACGAATGGGTCGCCGAGCAGCAGCTCACGGTCCTCCGGCCGTTCCTGCAGCCAGTCGAACACGTGGTGGATGGCGTGCACGAAGGCGTTCGAAGTGGAGTGCGAACCCACCCATGGGTAGTACGCCACCTCGCGGAGCACCACATCACGCGACAACTCCAGGCGGTCCTGGTTTCGTAGCAGCGTGAGAAGCACATCCGGCGGCAGAGCGTCCTCCGGCACCTCTCCCCTGTCGAAGGCCTCCAGGAGCTCGACGCGGCGCTCCATGGAGGGGCTGAAGAACCGCTCGTCGAATTCGGCCAGCGCTGCGTTGCCGTCGTCGATGACGGCCTGCTTGTCGCCCAACGAATGGAGCACGGTGGAGGCGCGGGCGAGCCGGAACATCTGGTCG